>JBDTWQ010000046.1:0-8085 GCA_040006595.1 Nitrosospira sp. | reverse complement strand
GGGTCGCCAAAAGAGATGGAGCATGTATTGACCGGTTCCTCCATGAGATCAGCCATCATCGCTACTACTGCGCTGGAATCGACACCGCCCGAAAGGAAAGCGCCAAGAGGCACTTCAGTCATGAGGTGGAGCTTTACCGATTCGCGCAATCGCACAATTAATTCTTCCTCCGCCTCTTGCACACTGATTGACTCGTGCGCAGCGAAGGGTACATCCCAATATTCGCGTGGCTGCGGTACACCGTGTCCACTATGGAGTTTCAGGATATGAGCCGGGGACAGTTTGAATGCCTGTCTGAATATCGTTTTCGGTTCTGGGACATAGCCATAAGCAAAATAATCTTCGATGGCATGGGGATCCATATCTCGCATAAAATCGGGATGCATGAGCAGAGCTTTTAGCTCGGACGCAAAAATAAATGTGCCATCTGCCAGCAGGCTATAGTAAAGGGGTTTTATACCAAGCCGGTCTCGGGCTAGAAACAGGGTTTCCTGGTTACGATCCCACAAGCCGAAGGCAAACATGCCCCGAAAGCGGTCCACGCAACGCTCACCCCACTCCTCCCAGGCATGTACAATGACTTCAGTATCACAGTGGGTGCGAAATATATGACCCGCGGCGGCAAGCTCCTTGGCGAGTTCCTGAAAGTTATAGATTTCACCGTTGAAAACCACGACTACGCTGCCGTCTTCATTGAAAAGCGGTTGCTGCCCGCTGGAGACATCCATGATCGAAAGACGGCGATGACCGAAACCAATGCCGGGCTCCGTATAGATCTCTCCTTCATCTGGTCCGCGGTGAATCTGAGTCTGATTCATGCGCCCAAGCAGATGCTGGTCAATTTCTCTTTTTCCGCGAGTATCAAATAGGCCGACAATCCCACACATGTTTATTTCCTTTTTCCCATTGTCATAGGCGCAGAGCTTTGTCATAGACCTGAAGGTAGCCTTTGGTCATGGCTTCCATACTAAAGCTGGCCTCAATCTGTTGCCGCGCTGCTTTGCCGTGTTTAATGATCAGATCGGGGTTTCTATGATATTGCAGTATAGCCTGCGCCATTGCCGCCGGCTCCCCCGGGGGAACCAATATGCCCGTAAATCCTTCCTTCACGAGCTCCACATTTCCTCCGACGTTGGTTGCCACTACTGGCAAACCCGTGGCCATGGCTTCAAGAATGGTATTGGAAATGCCCTCGCCGAGTGAGGGAAGCACAAAAAGATCCATGGTGCTCATCAGTTCGGGGATGTCGGCTCGTTCGCCCGGAAACCAGGCAAGGGCTTCAGCTCCGGCCTCACGCAACATCTCGATGCATTCCTGTCGCGAACTTCCCTCGCCAACGATCAAAAGCCGGAACCGTTCTCGGGCAGCAGGTTCTTCCAGCAGCGCCAGGAAAGCCTGAATCAGGCCGGGATAATTTTTTACACTCGCCATTCTACCGACACTACCAATGACAAAGGCATTCTCCGTAAAGAATCCCTGGGGACCGCCTTTAAAGTTTTTGCCGCTGCGTGGATGAAAACGTAGACTGTCTACACCATTGTAGATCTGGTTGATACGATGTGGAGTTGCCCCGACGGTATTGACGAGCCAACTCTCCAGATCTCTGCTGACCGCGATGAAATGATCGACGAAAGGACGGATAGCTTTACGCAGCAGATTATACTTTCGGTTCCTTCCATGCAGATCGAATATGTCTCGACCGTGTTCTCCATGCACTCTTGCCCGCGCTCCTGCAACGGCAGCAATTACTTGCCCTTCCATCGTACCTAGATTCCGAGTATGTACGATATCTGGTTTTAGCCGCCTAAGTATCTTGAAAAGATTGAGATAAACACTGAAATCTTTTCCCTCGCGCTTGTTAAGCGCTATGATTTCCACGTTTTCTCTGGTAATCCGCCGACGAAAATCGGAGTAGCCCTTAAGACATATGATGGCGTGCCGGTAGCGCTCGGGCGGAATATGATTGATCAGGTTTATAAGACCATTTTCCAGGCCGCCAACACCGAGATGGTGAATTACATGTACGATAAGCGGAGGGGGCATACTGCTCGGCGTTGATTTTTCCGGATTATCCTGGCTGCTAGCGCTCCCATGCATTCTGAAGCCCCTTTGTTATCGTTGGCATCATGTCGCCAAGAAAACCCTGAAGTACTGGAACCGCTTCATCCGGTGTTTCTTCGTAACGCGTAGCGATGATAATCTCCGCCCCGTCGTCGCCCCTGCCGAGGAGTTTATTCTTGGCCAAGATAGCTTTCGCAAGATAAGGATTAGCCGTTTTCTCTTCACCAAGCCAATACCATCTCCATATTAGCAACTTTGTTGAGGGCGACTGCAGCTGGTTCTGATTGATGGTCTCTTGCTGAGAGCCAAGGGATATAACGCGCGTATCTTCCTTTATGTTACGCCAATGAGATCCTGTTTCCGGTACAAGCACATTCTCGGAGTTGATCAGCTCTGCTCCTTGCTGCTGGTTGCGGTAGTAACTAACGTACAGATCCACCGTTTGACCATTGTTCCGGTAATTCTGCAGAAGTTGGGCAGCAACACCGACATATTGGGGCCGCCAGTCAGAAGTTTGGCTTGTACCAATCTCCCACTTTGCTGATAGGCCGGGGATTTCAATTATAGGCTCTGTGCTGCGGGAAGGGATGTTGCCAAGGTAGGCGGCAGATACCGGCCAGATAAAGACAATGATAAGAACCGCGCCGGCAGTGAGAACCATGCTCTTCAGTGAAACTTTCATGTCTGGATTGAGACTGCGTCCGGACTGAGAGCCAGTCACGCTGTTATCATTTTCACTATCATCCTCGCGCCAAAGCGAGCCGATCCAGAATAGCAACAGCATTACGAACCCAAAAAATACCCAGCCGTAGACCAAATGATCGACGCCTACAGCCAGACGCATGTCGCTCAGATGGCCGGTCATTACAATCATGTATGCACGGATGCCATTGGCGATAATGGGCACAATGAGCGAAAGAGCGATGAACGCCAGACGGCGCGCCAGACTACGGTACGTCATATAGGCATAAAGCGTACCCAATGTAAAAGAAGCAATCAGATAGCGCAAACCGCTGCAAGCTTCGACCACCGACCAATTCCCACTCGGAATGGAAAAAAAACTACCTTCGCGATAAACCGGAATGCCAGTCAACTGGAGCGCTTTTACAGTAAAATCGGCAGTAAAGTCTATTAGTGGAGGTATGAGCGCTTCGCCAAAAGGCACGGCGAGCAAGAGATAGGCCAATGGAAAAGCGATAGCCCACACCATCCGATTCCCTAAAATCGCCCAAACCGCGGCAGGAATCATTGCTATAAGAAAAAATTGCGCAAATACCTGAACACTCGCAAGTGTTGCCAGTAGCCAGCTGAAACCAAGAAGACCGAGAACCGACAGAGCCACGGGATTGGGCTGAAGACAAAGTGTGCGTAGATACTTGCGTTGGCCCCATATCAGATAGGCGCTAAAGGGGAAGATTAGAAAGCCATGCGCAAACGTATCGGACCGCTCCCATATGGAGACCATGGACCAGGTTGTCTCATGATAGCCCACCAGAATTGCCGTAATGGTGGCGAGGGTGAGCAAGGCCGCACTCTTCACATTTTGCTGATCCAGCGTTTCGCTGGAATCATGCACCATTTCTTGCGGCGTTTGCGCGTTCATGTCACATCATCCGCTGTAGATTGGAAATGGATTTGCAGGTTATGCGAACAGCCTTCATCAGTAGACGCTGCTTGCGGCTGGAAGAGGAGCGCGTCTATTCGTCCCAGATTTCTTTTCCAGCTGTAATCCTCTAGAACGCGAGCCCTGGCGGCACGAGCGATGTTACGATGCGGCCCGTTCTGGAGCAGGGTAATTATCTGATGGGCAAAGTCGCCCTCATCGTTGGCGACTAACAATTCTTGACCGCGGGCAGCGTTTATGCCCTCCACCGCTTGTGGAGAGGCGATCACAATCTTTTCCATAGCCATTGCTTCAAGCACTTTATTTTGTATGCCGCGGGCAATACGTAATGGCGCTACCGCCAAGGAAGCGTGGGCAAGGTAGGGCCGGACGTCGGGTACAGACCCGGTCACCGTAACGCCAGGAAGGACGGTCAGAGCCATTACCTCTGCTGTCGGACGGGCGCCCACAATATGGAACTCAATCTCGGGCAACTGTGCGCGGATTGCAGGAAAGATGCTGCGCGCAAACCACTCCACGGCATCAACATTGGCCCAGTAATCCATGGCTCCAATAAAGACCAGCGCCTCTATACCCGCCGAGTAGGGATTAGGGTAGATATTTTGGGGTGAGAAATAGTCCGCATCGACGCCGTTATTGAAGTAAGTGACTTTAGTTCCGGCCTCCGGCGCGAGCTGTTTAAATAGATTGGCTTCTGTCTCAGAAACAAAAGCTGCACTGTCAAAGTCTTTGGCAATCTTCCTTTCATAACTGAGGAGCAATCTTGATTCGCGCCGGTAGATCCAGCTCATCGGCCAGGTTTTTGTGGCCGAGTATTGCATCCATTTATCTGAGTCAATATCCACAAAATCGATGATTCGGCGGATGGGCTTAGTGTGGCTGACATACTGTGCCATGGCCGAAGAGAAAACCAGAATGTTTCTGATAGGTCTTGTTTCGAGTACGCTGTCTACCCATGTTTGCAGACCCCTGTCCCAATAATAGGGCAAGGTGAGAGGTTGTCCGGAAAATAGGCCGGAGAGGCTGCGTAGGCGGGCTGCCTTGGGATTGAGGTTAGTAAAGCATGTCTCGCCACTACAGAAATTTTTTACTTTATCGAGGTACTTCCAGTCTTTCTCTTCATCAATAAAAGTACCAAGATGTATGCGGTAGTGTTCACTCAAATGCTTGAGCAAGTGATAGGAGCGTATTTTGTCCCCCTTATCCGGCGGATAGGGAATTCGATGGACTAGATAAAGAAGTTCCTGCATGAATTCAGCCCAGGTTCTTCACAATGTAAGGGCCGATGAAATTGGCAAGCGACAGGGGCAACCTCCGCCAAGCCTTGATGAAGATCTGATACTTGGGATTAAGAGGATTATGATCAGGCACCGCTCCGGCTCGATGTAACTGATATTCATAATGAAGCGGTTGTGGCTCGAATCCCCAGTTCTTCTTGAAATCGAAAGAACCGGTATTGCGCTTGCTGCGCCCGAAATCAAAAGTTTTATATCCCCTTTCACAAGCGCGCCGCATCAGTTCCCAGTACATGAAATCGTTCCCAGCCACATCCCTTGCTTCGCTAGTGCCCCCCCCGTAATAAGGCAATACCTCGTCGCGAAAGTAAAAACTCATCACGCCGCTGATGGTGCGTCCTCCCTTGAGAATGATCATAAGTTCACAATCCTCGGCGAATATCTCCTTGAGAAGCCAAAAATATCTTTTAGAGAAGACCGGGGTGCCAAGACGGTGAACGCTTGCTGAATAAGCTGAGAAAAAACGCTCGGTATCCTCATCTATGGTACTTTCCAGGCCGGCTTTGATACCCTTGCGCACCATTGCGCGTTGCTTGCGCGGTATGGCCTGCATGTTCCGCTCTACTTCCGGGTCTATGTCCTTGCGAAATGTTACGTATAGATCTTTGGTGGGCCAATCTGGATGCTGCATCTTCAGGTTCCGGTATTCCAGATAGTCAATTTTCAGCTGCGAAGCAAGTGCTTGGGCGGCGCAGTCGAGTGCTTCCCGGCTGGATTCCGAGATTGCGGCGATGCCACCGTAGACGCAAAATGGAAGAGAGCTCAAGGAATGACCAAAAAGACGACTATTGATTTCTGCCAGTGGTAGTACACCCTGAATTTGTCCCCCTGATTGGGCGTACAGGAACCAGGTTTTATGGCCCAAGGCGCGTTCGATGACCGTTTGCCAACCGGCACGATGGAAGAAAGTAGCCTCTGGACAAGCCGATACAAATTCATCCCACCTTTCCATATCTTGTGGTTGGAGCGAATGTACGGATGGCGTGTCAACTCGAAGAGAGGAAGTCTTGCGATCCTCCTGGAGGGCGTCAATGATGCAACTCATTGCGCGTTATTCCAGAAAAATCCGATCGATGCGATCCCAACTGAAGTCCCGGGTCAGGGCCTTGATACGCTCCTCCATACGATGGAGATTGTGATAGTGACGGAAGCGCGTTTTCATGTTGATACCCTTCTGGCGCGGCTGCTTATGGTCTATCTCCCAAGGATGGAAATAAAAGATTGCAGAGCGGTGCTCTAGATGATTCAGCCTCTGCAAGAACCATCGCGAAACCGGGTAAGGCCAAAGCCTGAAATAGCCGCCGCCGCCAGCGGGGAAGTTTCGGCTGAACAGGCGCATCGTAGTAATGGGCAATTCCAGCAAACCATGATGAGGACGTGGATGATGTGCGAAGCGGGGAGCATCCGGCATACCGTAATGGTCATGTTGGATAGGATAGATACTGGAGCTGTAGCGATAGCCGGCTTCTTCAAGCACATCCAGTGCCCATAGATTATGGCGGCCTATGGAAAAGCTGGGCGCACGATAGCCAATCACCGCCTGACCACCAATATCTTCAAGAATACTTTTGCTACGAATGACATCATCGCGGAATTCATGAGGTTTCTGATCAGAGACACGGTGGTGAGCCCAACCATGGCTGGCAAGCTCGTGGCCGTTTTCGACGATACGTTTTACCATGGCAGGATAACGATCAGCGATCCATCCCAAGGTGAAAAAAGTTGCTTTTGTGCATTCCTCATCCAGCAGGACAAGAATGCGGTCGATATTGAGCTCCACCCGGCAAGATATGGACGTCCACGATTCCCTTGGAATGTGGGGCGCAAATGCCGAAACCTGAAAATAGTCTTCCACGTCTACGGTCATCGCGTTACGTATCGCTGCTGAGTTCATTTGACCACCCTCGTGAGCCGCCTTAACTACGAGCTTCACAAATCATTTTCCATCTGTTCGTAAAGCCGCGGTTTTTGACGCGGCTTGATCTGATGTTAATTCAAGATTGAATGGTCGGCATTGATGCATATTAAACCTTGCTTTTCCGAAGATCCTTTTTTATATCAGCTAGAGAGAGGATCTGCTTGAGTAGTTGTAGCAAAGAGACGACTGATTCCTCCAGCTTGGCGACCCGGTTCTCCATATTTTCCAGACTGGCGAGAAACTCTGCTCTCTGAAGCCCGGATGCGGTATCAACCTCGTCCGGTGTGTTTGCTGTCGCAACTGGTATATCAAACTCTTGCTGAATATCCCGAATGACCTCATTGACCTCTGAACTTCCAAAGCTATGCAATTGTTCCAGGCAACCCATCAGCAGAAGGCGGTCGCATAATGTATTGATTTTTCGGGGAATACCATCGGTGTAATCATAAACAACTGCAAAGGCATCCTCATCAAAGGATGGATCGCCACGCCAACCCGCAGTACTTAGCCGATGTTCTATATAGGATCGTGTTTCCGATAAATCCATGGGGCCCAGGTGGTAGGTCGCAGTTACCCTTTGCCGCAATTGTTGCATATCGCCACTTAGTAAAGTCTTCCGGAATTCCGGTTGGCCGAGCAAAAAAGTCTGTAGCAGCGGTTTGTCATCTGTTTGAAAATTGGAAAGCATTCTCAGTTCCTCCACGGTACGGGGAGAAAGATTCTGCGCTTCATCCACCACCAAAAGCGCGCGCTTCCCTTGCTGATCACATTGGCGAAAGAACTGTTCAAGTCCGATCAAAAGGGACGCCTTATTGGAATTTTCATGGGGCAACCCAAAAGCTGCAGCTACCATTCTCAATGTGTCGTCTGAGTCCAGATGGGTATTGACTATTTGAGCAGCAAGGATTTTGTCAGACTCCAGCTTACGGAAAAGATTGCGTACCAGTGTGGTCTTACCGGCACCGACCTCACCAGTAATGACAATAAAGCCCTCCCCCTGTGAGAGCCCATATTCAAGATAGGCCATGGCACGTTTGTGACCCTTACTGCCAAAGAAAAAAGTCGGGTCAGGTTTCAGTTGAAACGGCTTGACTCTGAAGCCGTAGAATGAACGATACATTCGTCTCTGTCCGCTAGTAGCTCATGTTCAGGGAAGCGATAATGGCATTTTCACTATACCCTCCCCC
>JBDTWQ010000045.1:0-7565 GCA_040006595.1 Nitrosospira sp. | reverse complement strand
CAAGGAGCTGCAACACCGTCATGCGCCGCAAAAATCGTGCAATCCGCCCTGTAGCCAACTTACCCAAAAGGTGAAGATCAAAGTGGCCTAAAAATTGTTGTGGATCATGACGCTAAATTGACAAATGAACGGTCAACCGCCCGATTTAGGATAAATTCTAGCACGAGCAGGGCGAGGGTCGCGCTTACCCTATCAGAGCCACCCGTTCAGCCTGTTGCGTGCTTACGGATAAGGCTGTGAGTGTTCGTAGTGATGGCGCCAGTTTTTCAGGTAAAGACCAGTTAGCGCCGTGTTGTCCCGTATCACCAGTACATTCTCCGCATTCTTATGTTGTGCAGCCTGCGTGAAGTTGAAGCTGCCTGTAATCAGCGCTGCTCCCGGGCTACCTGCGTCGATCACCATTATTTTGTTATGAGCGCTGGTGTGATCGGAGTCAATAAACACCGGCACGCCCCCAGCCACGATTCTCGCGATCACGCTGGTGGGGATTCGATGGGTCTGGTCCTTATCGGCAATTACTTTCACATCCACGCCCCGGCGCTTGGCTTCGATGAGTGCTTCAGCAATTTTGCGATGGGTAAAACTGAACGCCTGCACCAGCACTTGGTGCTGCGCACTGTTAATAGCGTCTACGATAAGCTTCCCGGCATCGTCTCCTGGCGTAAAGGCAACCTGCACCGTACCGGTAGCCGGGAGAACAAGGGGCCCGGGCTCATAATTGTGAGATGGCTCAAAGGCCCCTGCGGATGCCGCAAAAAGAATGGTCAGATAGCCGGCGATGAAGACGCTACGGAGCGGAAAAATCATGCTTTCTTCTTCACCAGCTCTAACGCAGCGGCGAAAAAACCATCCGTGCCGTGCAAACCGGGCAATAACTGTAAATATACGCCGGTGTCGAGCGGAATTTTCTGCTGCATCAAAATTTCGGCACAATTCAGCAGCATGAACTGGGGATGACTGGCGAGAAAGCGCTCAACAATTTCCTGGTTTTCCTCCGGCAAAAAACTGCAGGTGGCATAGATGAGTCTGCCGCCGGGTTTTAGCAGGTTTGCCCCAGAGGACAGAATCGCCGCTTGCTTGCGCTTGAGTTCTTCTATGCTCTGCGGTGACTGCCGCCATTTCAAATCCGGATTACGGCGCAGTGTCCCCAGTCCACTGCATGGTGCATCTACCAATACCCGATCGATCTTCCCCGTCAGACGTTTCACCTTGATGTCATTTTCGTTGGCAATACGCTGCGGATACAGGTTGGATAAGCCCGAGCGCTTGAGACGCGGCTTAAGATTGTTCAGTCGCTTTTCGGAAATATCGAAAGCATAAATGCGTCCTTGTGAGCGCATCAGCGCACCCAGCATCAGCGTCTTGCCGCCCGCCCCTGCACAGAAATCAACTACCATGTCGCCGCGCTTTGGTGCGAGCAGATAGCCCAGTAGTTGGCTCCCCTCATCCTGTACTTCCACCTTGCCGGAGAGGAACAGTTCGTGGCGATTGACTGCGGGCTTACCGGCAAGGCGGATGCCAATAGGCGAGTATGGAGTGATATTGCCTTCAATCCCGTCTTCGCTTAGTAACGCGAGTATTTCGTCGCGGTTTGCAAGCAGCGTATTGACGCGCAAATCAAGTGAAGCAGGCTGTTGGAGCGAACGGCCCAGACTGAGGATCTCAATATCCGTCAGGAACCCATGAAGCTTTTCTATTAGCCATTGGGGGAATTCAGCCTGGATGGCAAGCGGTTGCGATTCGGCCGTCACTGCTTTGATTCCCGCCAGCCATTTGGCTTCAGCTTCGCTTACAAACGCTACCAACTCGCGCAAATTCATACCCTGAAATTTGACCAGATATACAAGCAGCAGGGAACGGGGTGTGGAAGTGCCAGCCACGCACTCAAGGAAAAATCGATGACGTAAAATGCCGAATATGGCTTCGGCAATAAACGCCCGATCGCTTGCGCCTAGCTTCGGATTTTCACGAAAAAAGTGCCGCAATATCGAATCGGCGGGATGTTCCAGCGGCAGCACAGCACGAAGCGCAGCGATAGCCATGTCGAGATGAGCAGGGGTGAGACGCATCTATTGTAGTTACTGCAGAAATAGGAGCAAGAGTGGCGCGGCATACACGTGTTACGTGCATCCCAAACCGTGGAGGGGCAATATTTATTATTCTTGGACTTTAACTTATTGAAGGCGTCCCTGCTTTACACTGCTCAACGATTCTCCGTAGCTTATTTTCGTGACCATCTGGTCCGTTACAATACCCATTTTCTCGGCAGCAACGATGCGTACCGGCAACATGTGATGGTCGACGGCAAGCCAGATTTTCTTGTCCCGCTCGCCATCCTTTTCCTTCTGCTTTGTCAGCACGATGGTTTCGAGCTTGCCCATCGGCGTATCCAGCGTTTCCCTGCCAATAGTGTATTGCACTGGTTCGAGTTTTTTACCGTCGGTTTCGTGCAGATTTATCACTTTGCCGGAGACAGGCGAGAACACGAAACTGTATGGCAGGCTCAGCTTATCCTGAGCATCAGCAGGCAAGGCTCTTTGCTCTTCCCCGCCTTTGTGCTGAAGGGTCAGTAATTTTTTGCCCCAATCGAAAATGGCTACTTTGGGTAACTTCTTGCCGTGCTGATCGGAAAAACGGGTGGGGCGCATTGATCCGTGTGCTGTTATGGTTCCCTCGCTATCACGTATGACAGGGTCCGGTTGAGTCAGCGCCAGCAAACCTTTGGCACGAGATTCGCTGCTAATCGCATAGCTGCGCGAACCGCTTTCCCGTTTGATTTCCAGCGTATCATTCACTTCGCCTTCGAGGCTGCCGGATGTTATCGAATAGCTGATATCGACGCGAGCGGGAATATCAGCGGCCAGAGCGGAGGAGGCGGAGAAAGCGAAAAAGCTTAATCCCCACAACAAAATAACAGATAAGAATCTCATTTGTGTAATCCCGGTGAATATAAAACTGAATCATTAATTATGGCATCGTTTACTTCAACATGATTATTGGAAATCTTCAGGCGGTCTTCCATAAACCAGCGTACGGCTTCGGGGTAAATGCGGTGTTCCTGTTGCAACACGCGTGTTGCAAGCGTGTCTTCGGTATCGTCTGGCAGTATTTGGACTGCTGCCTGAATTATGATCGGGCCGTGATCCACCTGCGAAGTAACAAAATGTACTGTGCAGCCATGTATTTTCACGCCTTCCTTCAGCGCCTGGGCATGGGTGTTAAGACCGGGAAAGGCGGGTAGCAGTGAAGGGTGAACGTTCATCAGCTTGCCACGATAACGGTTAACAAAGCCATCTCCCAGGATGCGCATGAAACCGGCGAGTGCAATTAGATCCGGCTTATAAGTGTCAATTGTTTCAGCCAGGGCGGCATCAAATGCCTCGCGGCCGGCATAACATTTCTGATCCAGTACCTTCGTCTCAATGCCATGCATTTTAGCGATTTTCAGTCCCGCCGCATCCGGCCTGCTACTGATAACCGCGGCTATCCTGATCGGGAGTCTTGCTTCGATCAGCGCTTGCATGTTGCTGCCGCGCCCGGAAATGAGGATAACAAAGGACTTCATTATATCAGTGTCAGCAGGGCGATCCGGGTAGCCGCCCAATCACTCGATGATCGTCTGCGCTTCATCCGCACCGCGTTGCCGAATTACCCCGATGCGCCACACGGTCTCGCCCGCGGACTGCAATAATTTCACCGCATTATCAGCAAGTTCCGGCGCTATTATCAGCACCATGCCGATGCCACAATTGAACACACGGTGCATTTCACTGTCGAGTACGTTGCCTTGCTGTTGCAGCCAGCGAAAAAACGGAGGCATATCCCACGATGCTTTTTTCAGTACCGCAGTGACGCCTTCGGGCAAGACGCGGGGTATATTTTCCACCAGTCCGCCGCCTGTAATGTGAGCCAACCCTTTGACCGGCAGATGCTTCATCAGTTCGAGCACGGGCTTCACGTAAATACGGGTCGGCGCCATGATTACGTCCATTAACGTTTTACCGTCAAGATTGGACGACAAGTCCGCATTATTTTTTTCGATAATTTTGCGGATCAGCGAATAGCCATTGGAATGCGCACCGCTGGACGCAAGTCCCAGCACCACATCACCTTCCCGGATAGTTAAGCCAGTGATGATATGCTCTTTTTCCACCACGCCTACAGCGAAACCGGCAAGATCGTATTCCCCCTCGGGATACATGCTGGGCATTTCGGCTGTTTCACCGCCAATCAAAGCGCATCCTGCTTGTTCGCAACCTGCCGCGATTCCCCTGACGACACGGGTGGCGATATCCACGTCCAGTCTGCCGCACGCGAAATAGTCCAGGAAGAACAGCGGTTCCGCGCCTTGTACCAGAATATCGTTGACGCTCATTGCCACCAGATCTATACCGACAGTGTCGTGCCGGTTCAACTGGAAGGCCAGCTTCAATTTGGTGCCCACGCCATCGGTGCCCGATACCAGAACCGGATTGCGGTAATTTTTGGAGATTTCGAACAGCGCTCCAAAGCCGCCTATGCCTGCGAGCACTTCCGGACGCATGGTCCCTTTGGCAAAGGGCTTGATGTTTTCTACCAGGCGGTCACCCGCATCAATGTCCACGCCCGCATCGCGGTAGGAGAGCTGGAGAGCATCGGGATTTCCGGGATTGGATGAAGTCAAGTTGAGTTCTCGCTCAGTTGCAGATAGAGTGCCGCTTTCAAGAAGCGCAATTTTACCGTAAATGATCCGCAAACACTTCCGACTTCAGCGATCTGCATTATATATAAGTCGTAAATGAAACAACTGGTGCTGGATATCGCCCCGTCGCCACCCCCCACGCTGGCTAATTTCGTACCGGGACGCAATGCCGAACTGTTGCAGACCCTGGGTAATATCCTCGCGGGACTGGAGCAGGAGCATTTTGTTTATTTATGGGGCGGGATGGGGTGCGGCAAAAGCCATTTGCTGCAGGGAATGGCGGGACTATGCATGCGCAACAAACTGAGTACGGCATATTTTGCATGTGATGCGAATACCAGTTTCGTCGCAGGCAACGAAGCCGATTGCGTGATGGTGGATGATGTGGATCGTCTCAATGCCAATGCGCAAATTGGCTTGTTTAATCTTTATAATCATATTCGCGACGAGGGTCGCGCGCTCCTTCTGGTAAGCGGTCCCGCTGCTCCGGCGCAATTGAAGTTGAAAGTACGAGAAGACCTTGTCACCCGGCTTGGATGGGGACTGGTGTATCAGGTGCATGAATTGACTGACGAGGAAAAAGCAAAAGCCATGAAAAGCCACTCTGCCAGCCGCGGGCTCGATCTGTCGCAGGAGGTGTGCGACTACCTGCTCCACCATGGACGACGCGATTTGCCATCCTTGATGGCTACGCTCGATGCGCTTGACAGCTATTCGCTGGCGAACCGGCGTAAGGTCACTGTTCCGTTGGTACGTGAATTATTGCAGGTAGCCCCATCCTAAATCCGGCAGTTGACTGCTTATCTTTTAATTTAGCGCTATGACCCCTAATGATTTGTACCACCTCAACCGCTTCCTGCTGATGAGCCCTGTCCAATTACCGGATTTAGGATCATGAAGCTCGCTTTGTTTGACCTCGACAATACCCTTCTGGCCGGTGATAGTGATTTCGAGTGGGCGCAATTCCTGATCGAGCAGCGCGTACTCGACCGTGAGGTGTATGAAGCACGCAATGTGGAATTCTATGAGCAGTACAAAGCCGGTACACTCGATATACACGAGTTTCTGGATTTTCAGTTGAAGCCGCTATCACGCCACCCCCGCAGCCAGCTTGATGCCTGGCATAGTGAATTCATGGAGAAGAGGGTTCTGCCATTGATAGCGCCCGGCGCGCGGGAATTAATTAACAGGCATATGCTCGGCGGCGATCTGTGCGTCATCATTACTGCCACCAATCGCTTTGTTACCGCACCCATCGCGCGGGCACTGGGGATAAGCAACCTGATCGCCACTGAGCCGGAGCATAAGGATGGTGAATTCACCGGCCAGGTTTCAGGGCTGCCATGTTTCAGAGAGGGTAAAATAGCGCGGCTGGAAAGCTGGCTGGACGAGCACAATCTGACTTGGTTGTCGTTTCTGGAAAGCTGGTTTTACAGCGATTCGCTGAATGATCTGCCGCTGCTCAACAAAGTCACCCATCCCGTGGCGGTGGACCCTGACGCCACCCTCAAGAGCCATGCAGAAAGAAATGCATGGCCCATCATCAGCTTGCGATAACGTTGTGGGAACGCTCTGTCAGATTGAAGGGGCTGGAGCAAATCGCCGGCACAACCTATATATATGCTTTCGTCTCTTGATCCTCGGCGCGGGATTTTGATTGTTCGCATTTTGGCGTGATCGTTCCGGCGTGATTTCTGCCAAACATCCTTTACTGTTGCTGGTTCTGTTTTTAATGCTCGCATTCGGCAGTCTGTTTGCGGGATTGCTGTTCGGGAGCGTGGACATTCCTTTTTCCGGCATTGTCACCGCGCTGTTTTCTCCAGTTGACAGCGTTTTCCATCAGATCGTATGGCAGCTTCGTTTGCCGCGCGTGCTGGCGGCGTTTGCCTGTGGCGGCCTACTGGCCTTGGCGGGGGCGTTATTACAGATTTTATTGCGCAATCCGCTGGCCGATCCCTATATCCTGGGCGTGTCCGGCGGGGCGGCTGTCGGTGCACTCGTCGCGATGCTGTTGGGATGGGGACTCATATTGACCAATCTGACCTCGCTGGCTGGCGCATTGGCGGCGATTGCCATTGTGTTTGGCTTGAGTTTTCGCGCTGGTGACTGGAATCTTTACCGGCTGCTCCTGACAGGGGTGGTATTGTCAGCCGGCTGTACCGCGCTGACCACCTTGATCCTGACCCTGGCGCCAGCCAGCGATGTAAAAGGCATGCTGTTCTGGTTGATGGGTGACGTTTCCCGCGCCGAAGAGTTGCTGCCTGCATGGGCGACGCTGATTATTGTATCGGCCATGAGCATGGTTTTTTCCGGCAGCCTCAATGTTCTGAGCCTTGGTCAGATGAAGGCAAAAACGCTGGGTGTGGCCGTGCTGCCGCTGCAGGTCGGGATCTACTTTGGCGCGTCGCTGGCGACCGTGGCGGCACTGATGCTGGCGGGCGCCATCGGTTTTGTCGGACTGATTGTTCCCCATGCTGTCCGCCTGCTGGGAGTTAGCGACTTTCGCTGGCTGTTGCCCTTGTCGGTGCTGTTGGGTGGTGGCTTCCTTACGTTGGCTGATACCCTGGCGCGAACTTTGTGGGCGCCTCAGCAATTGCCGGTCGGGGTGTTGACAGCATTGTTGGGTGTGCCCATGCTGTTGCTGCTGCTGTCGAGAAAGCATTCGTAATTTTGTGTCAGACCGCCGGTCCGCTCCGTAGACTTCGATAAATCTGACTCCAGAAACTGCCAGTCAGAAAATATCATCGCACGAACTCCATGATTTCCACATTGGCCCTCGAATTACCTGTAGGAACGGTTCACCTCTGGTATACGTCCGCCCCACAAACGAGGATTCCGCTCGATCAACACCTATCCATCCTTGATGAGGAGGAACGATGCCGCG
>JBDTWQ010000044.1:0-1843 GCA_040006595.1 Nitrosospira sp. | reverse complement strand
GTTTGTTAACTGCTAACAGAACAAATTAGTTAACGCCGTGTATGTGCCAGAATCGGGGTTTTATCTGAAATTGTCCAGCGCACAGATGTGCCGCTAAAAAGACTATGGCAATCCCCATCGTACTTGACCATGGCAGCGGCCAATCGCTGCAAGGGCAGATTTTCGAACAATTGAGACACCTGATCCTGGCCGGAAGGCTAAAACCGGGCACCCCCATCCCGGCCAGCCGGGTTCTTGCTGAGCAACTGGGAACATCTCGAAATACCGTTCTGCTCGTTTATGATCGTCTGATTGCCGAAGGGTATCTTCAGGCTCGGAAGGCAATTGGAACCTATGTAAATCTTGAGCTACCCGAAACCTGTCTCGCCGCGACTCGCAGAATTGCTACGTCAGCCCCTATTCATGGCGAGGCGGTAAAACATCCCGTCATTCCTTTCGTTGGCCAAATGCCGGCCAGGAATGTACAACATCTGGATTTTGATTTCTATCCGGACAGGATAGACCCGGATTTATTTCCTCATAAGATATGGCGCCGCTTTATCAACAAGACGTTTACCTCAACTAGCAAACACTTCAATTTCACGGAATATTGTGATCCAGGCGGATTACCACAGTTAAGAGAAGTAATTGCCGATCATCTGGGAGTAGCGCGCGGCATCAGCGTTTCATCCGACCAGATAATTATTACCGCCGGTTCTCAGGAGGGGCTAAATCTGGCAGCCCGGTTACTTGTGAAGGATGGCACATTAGTCGCTACGGAAAATCCTTGCTATCAGGGAGCCGCTTTTCTCTTCGAAAGCTACTATGCAAAATTAATTCAGGTACCCGTGGATGGGTCGGGATTGGACGTAGAGCAATTGCCAAAGGAAGGGGTAACACTTTTGTATGTTACCCCTTCTCATCAATATCCTCTTGGCTTCACATTGCCGATTGAACGCCGTCTGAAATTACTCGATTGGGCTCGGCGCTGCGGCGCCTACATCATAGAGGATGATTACGATTCAGATTTCCGATATCGCGGCTCGCCCTTGACAGCGCTAATGGGTCTGGACGATTATGGTAGCGTAATGTACTTGGGAACCTTCTCCAAGTCCATGGGTGCCGGACTCCGTCTAGGTTATCTAGTCGTGCCCAAAACATTGGTACAGGCGGCACGCTCCGCAAAGGCACTCCTCAATAACGGGCACGCTTGGCTGGATCAGGCAACGATGGCGGAATTTATCCAAAGCGGCGCCTATGGTAACCATCTGAGGCGTATGCGTAATCTTTATTGCAAACGTCGCGATTGCCTCATTGAAGCTTTACGCGAGCATTTCGGCGCGGTGCAACTTTCCGGACTGGAAAGCGGTCTGCACTTAGCATGGCATCTGCCAAGGAACTATCCTCACGCACCCGAACTTCAGGCCCTCGCGCTTCGTCATGGGGTGGGTATTTATTCTATTGGTCCTGGCACCGCCTATGACTATGGGAAATGTGACTATAGCGCTCATACTCTGATACTCGGGTTTTCTTCCCTTAACGAATACCAGATCAGAGCAGGTATTCGACGAATCGCCGATGCATTTGCAGGCCTGCCAATACATTAGTTTCCTGCGACACACATACCTACATCTCCATTTCACAAATCCTCGGAAACTCGGAATAATCTGTGAAAATAATCCGCAATTGCTGGTCAGCCTGGCAGCGTACTTGACACGCTCTTTAGCTCCCCACGGTTTAAAGGTTTGGAAAGATTGGAAAGGATGGCTTCAAACTCACTTTCCCAAGGACGGTATTTTCGGCACACACCATTAAAAAACACCGATCCCCCTTCCCGTTTGACGGTGGCGGACCGGTGTCATGC
>JBDTWQ010000043.1:0-2249 GCA_040006595.1 Nitrosospira sp. | reverse complement strand
CGGTGCATCACTATGAAGTCACCCCTTACGCGTTTCAACCCCGCATCGGCCGCAAGCTGGTACTTAACGAACATGTCGATCTTGGTCAGGGTCTGCTTGATTGTCTCGGCGATATTCACAAAACCATGCATCACTCCAGCGACGATGACGAGGCTACACCCTCGGTATCCGCCAACAGAGCATGAAGACAGCACACTGGCAAGCCATCATTTTCGATTTCGATGGCGTGGTGGTTGAATCTGGGGACATCAAAACGCAGGCTTTTGCTAATCTCTATCGAAGCTATGGTGAAACGATAATGACTGAGGTAGCGCGATATCATAAATTGAATGGCGGTATGTCACGTTACCGGAAATTTCATTATTTTCAGCAGCATTTACTGGAAAAACCTCCGTTGACGCCGGATGAAGAGCAGCAACTGGATCGACAGTTCTCCGAACTGGTGGTTGAAGCCGTCATTGCCAGTGAGGCAGTGCCTGGTGCAGCGGAATTGATTCGTAAAGAATCCGCAAGAATACCTTTATTTGTTGCATCCGGCACACCGGAAGCGGAGCTTAATACGATTGTTATACGCCGTGGGCTAGCATCTTATTTCACGGGGGTGCGCGGCTCCCCTACGCCTAAACAAACGCTGATCGCAGATATTTTGTCGACCCACGCCCTTTCGCCCGAACGGGTGCTGATGATAGGCGATGCGCTGATTGATTATCAGAGTGCACAGCTGAACAAGATAGCATTCTTGGGACGAGTGCGCCCAGGGGATGAAAACCCCTTCCCAACGGAGGTGGATACATTACCCGACCTGAGTCCATTGCTCGCCTGAACAATATCAATAGCCATCCGGTCAATAGTATGCCACCGGTCGGTCCCATATACACTGGGTAATTACCCGCCAAAGAGAACATTAGCGTCATATTTACTGGCGAAATACAATGGATGGACTACTTATAGCCAGGCCGACATTGTCCCTGCCAATCTATCAGGTTCATCTCCGCGTGAATTCATCACTCAACTTCCTGTTATTGACCCCAAGATTGAATGAAATGACGCTGAAAATAGTTCAAAAATGCAATTTACGATTATTCTTGAAAATTCAGAAGACTACCGGATATGACTCGCGACAAAGAAAAAGCCCCTATTAAAACGATTATTCTTAGCGCGGGTCAAGGACGGCGACTGCTGTCGCTAACTGAAAACATCCCAAAGTGCCTCCTGCCAATCTCGGGAAAACCAATTATTGAGTGGCAAATTGATGCTTTACTGGCTGCCGGAATTAACGAAATCACTGTTGTCACCGGTTTCCAATCACCCTTGGTTGAAGCGTTGTTGCAACAGCGCTATGCAAATCATGCACAGGTCAATACGATTTTTAATCCGTTCTTCGAGGTCGCGGATAACCTGGTCAGTTGCTGGATTGCACGTTCCGCGATGGATCGCGACTTTCTGCTCCTGAACGGAGATACCGTTTTTAAGACGGGTCTGCTTACACAAGTGTTGAACTCGGAACCCGCACCCATTACCCTATGTGTGGATTACAAGTCCGTTTATGATGCGGACGACATGAAAGTCCAGCTGGATGAGAAAGGATGGGTCAAGCACGTGAGCAAAACGTTACCCATGAATCAAATCAATGCCGAGTCTATCGGTCTTACTTTTTTCCGGGAGCGTGGGCCCCAGCTGTTCCGTAACGCGGTGGAGGACGCACTTCGGCACCAAGCTAAGCTTAAATGCTGGTATCTCACCATTATCGATGCTCTGGCCGGCAAACAAATCGTAAATGCGTGTTCTGTATCCGGACATCTCTGGTGTGAAATTGATTTTGCCATGGATCTGGCAAGAGCCGAAGAGCTTTTCGGCAGAATAGATCAAGATGGAATACTACAGAGACATCTCCGCCCGGCTGAACTGAGTACACCCGAATGAGCCCAACAAGGCTGCTACCGCGCGAGTATCGGCGATGACCTGTTCGCTGAGCGTAAAATCGTCCTCGCGCCCCTGCTGGAAAACTCAAGAATTTATTACAAATTCGACAGTTGATCTCTCATTCGCCGAGGTTCTCCCCTTCCCCCCATTTGATCTGGAAGATGATTCCGGGGACATTTGTCCGGACCCCAGGACGACTGTCAATGCATTTTCGGGCGGGCGTACTTGGTCTCGACAGTGCGCGTAAGGTTGAACGCCAGAAGTTTTCCGAGCCGCTCATTACCCACCGGACCATTACCGATCCGCTGGATGATGTCCAGATCCGG
>JBDTWQ010000042.1:0-2699 GCA_040006595.1 Nitrosospira sp. | reverse complement strand
GCGCTACACGCTGCATGGCAACTGGTGGCAAAAAGAGAAGGACTACCGGCGAGACGCATCCTTCTATCTGGTTAAATACGATTTTGACCTTACCTCAAATTTCAGCGGCTTTATCAACTCGGTCGCGGACAATGTGGTACTGCCGGGAGGAATAATCCCAAGCGACCAGATGAATCAAAGGGAATCCCGCATCTATTTTGGCGGCAGGGCCGAGCAAAGCTGGTTCAATAAGGTGGCCGGTTTCGATATGAGTAATACGCTTGGGGTGCAGGTACGTAATGACCTGAATCGCGTACTGCTGAATAACTCGAACCAGGGAGTCGTTTATCGAAATGTGAGCAGGGATCAAGTCACGGAAACCAGTATCGGCTTATATCTGCAAAACCAGACTTACTGGTTGCCCAAACTCAGGACTATTGCAGGCCTGCGTGGCGATATATTCAATTTCGATGTACATGCCTTCACCGTCCCGCAAAATTCCGGCAATAAGACCGACGCGCTAGTCAGTCCCAAGCTGAGCGTTATTCTGGGCCCCTGGCATGACTCGGAGATTTATCTTAATGCTGGCGAAGGCTACCATTCCAACGATGCCCGCGGCGTAACCGCAACTGTCAATACCAATCTGATAGGCAACAATAATTTTGCGCCTCAACTGGCCGCCAATGGGCTGGTCCGGGCAAAGGGTGCAGAGGTCGGTTTCCGCACCGAGGCCATCAAAGGATTGAAATCCACCCTGGCAATCTGGTACTTGCATTCGGCGTCGGAACTGGTATTCAGCGGCGATACGGGCACTACGGAAACCAGCGGTGCAAGCACCCGCTACGGTATCGAGTGGGCCAATTTCTACACGCCCTTCAACTGGCTGACCCTGGATGCCGATTTCTCATTTACCCGCGCGCGTTATGACCAGGCGCAACTCAATCAAGCCAGCGATCCTGCAAACCAGGCGTATGGATTTCACATTCCCAATGCGGTGGGCCGTACGATCAGCGCGGGCGCAACCTTGAATCTGCCGCATAATCTCTTTGCCACGCTCCGGCTGCGCCATTTCGGCAATGTAACGGTGGATACAAACAATCCAGTGGCCCCCTATAGCACAACGATCGTTAATCTCTCGACAGGATATGAGCTCATTAAAAAAATCAAGCTCCAGCTTGATATATTAAATTTACTTAACGCAAAAGCCTTCGATATCGCTTATTATTATGGCTATCAGACAAGCCCGGCGTCTGCGGCGAGAGATGGCCTTGTTTTCCACCCTATTGAACCGCGTATGTTCCGTGTCAGCCTGATGTATCAGTTTTAAAGTTATCGCCTCTTTTTGAGAGAGCAACATGGAACGCCTCACCATATCGCTGGATAACCAGCTTTCTGAACAATTTGACGTGTTTATACACGCACGTGGCTATACCAACCGCTCTGAAGCCATGCGCGACCTGATACGCGAGCAACTGGAGGGCGCGCGTCTGGAAAAGGGGAGCGGAGGAAATTGCGTCGCCACGCTCAGCTATATTTACAATCATCACGAGAACGATCTGGCGACCCGCATCGCTTCGGTACAGCATGATCATCACGACCTTATCCTATCCAGCATGCATGTGCATATGGATCATGATAATTGTCTTGAGGTTGTCATCCTGCGCGGCACGATTCAGAATGTTAAAGATTTTGCCAATCTTGTCATGGCCACGCGTGGCGTGCGTCACGGCAAGTTACACATGGTGCCGGTAGAGATCAGGCAAGAACGGCATTCAGCCGCCTCCGTACCCCATATTCATAGCAACCCGCTCACCTGATTTTCTAATAATCTGATTCGAACAAAAAGGCACTTTTGGTATGTGCGATACGTCTGACAAGAAAAATAAGGGTCTTCAGCAAGACTCAAGCAAACGCCTGTTTCTGAAACTGGCCGCAGCTTCTGCTTTCAGCATGGGAATTGCCGGAACAACAGAAAGAATCGCTTTCGCCGCTAAAATCAAATCGCCGCCCTTGCCGGAAAATGTGATGACGGCTGACGAGGCACTGGAAAGATTGATGGCAGGCAACGCGCGTTATGTCGCGGACCAATCCACTCCATTGAATTTCAGCGATGATCGGGCAGCCCTGGTTAGCGGGCAGAATCCCTATGCCAGTATTTTAAGCTGCTCCGATTCAAGGGTAAGCCCCGAATTCTGCTTTGATGAGCAACGCGGTGATCTGTTTGTCGCTCGTGTAGCGGGCAATTATTTAACCACGGATTTTGTGGCTACCCTTGAGTACGCGGCTGCCATATTGTATACACCGCTGATCATGGTACTCGGGCATGAAAGCTGTGGCGCTGTGAAGGCTGCCATCAACGCCGTCGATAAAAATGAACAGTTTCCGGGGCATATTCAATCCTTGGCAAGTGCGTTGGCACCCGCGGTCAGGGCAGCGAAAAATATGCCGGGTGAACGTATCGACAATGTAGTAAGAATGAATGTCATTCGCAATGTGGATAAGCTGAGAAAACAGCCGCCGATTTTGAGTAAGCTGGTCGCGGATAGGAAAGTCCTTATAGTGGGCGGTGTGTACAGCCTGAGAACCGGCAAGGTTGAATTGGTGGCTTGAACAATAAATTTAATTCTTCGCTGTTTTAGTAAACTCAAAGACTACGATGGGATAATCAGGTAGCGCAGAGGAAAGCCCTTCCTCTTCCTCTTCCTCTTCCTCTTCCTCTT
>JBDTWQ010000041.1:0-2228 GCA_040006595.1 Nitrosospira sp. | reverse complement strand
GTTATATGATCAATGTCGTTATAATGACGAAGAAAAAAAAGGGCTTTCATGGCCGTATTCTAGAAAGGAGGCATCTCTTGCACCGGAGACGCCTCCAGATTCAAAACAGTCCTGGTTTACAGAGCATAGGGTATACGATGGAATGAAGTAAAAATCACTTCAACTGCTCATATAGCAAGTTCAATATGCGGCCGGAGATATCGGATTTCTCTGGCTCTCCGTCGTTGTTGAGCACCTTGACTTCGGTAGCTGCTTCCGCCTCGCTAAGCTGGATGCGATATTGATCCGGTTTATCCGCAGCATCGTCTCGCCAGAAGAGAAGTTTCGAGAGAATACCGCTCCTTCCCCCAGTGTCCGCATCAGGGTTGATGTAGCGCACGAAGTAAATACCCTGTGAACGATCACGATCCTGGACGGTAAAGCCTATGCGGTCAAGCGCCAATCCCACACGGCGCCACGAACGGTCGAATGGTTCATTCACGGTAAGTACTCCAC
The DNA here is from genome assembly GCA_040006595.1 of Nitrosospira sp. Taxonomy (GTDB): domain Bacteria; phylum Pseudomonadota; class Gammaproteobacteria; order Burkholderiales; family Nitrosomonadaceae; genus Nitrosospira. Next base: position 1,733 of record JBDTWQ010000041.1, on the reverse strand, counting down.
CCTTTTCACGATTGATGCGAGCACGCTCCTGGACATTGCCGGGACTGGCCAATGTTTTTCTGGCACGCTCTTCCTCTACACCAAAACGCATCATCAGACGGGCAAGCATCTCAGCTTCCAGATCCGGATCAGGAGGCCGAGGCTGCCAGATTGTACGCATATTAGCTTCGAGCACTTCGTCCATGCCGCGATGACTGATATAAATTTCGGTGGTATCGCCTTCCCCCCGTTCCAGACGAGTACGAAACTTGTCGCGCTCAGCAGTCGAATACAAAGTATCGAGAACTTTGGAAAGAGCACTGCGAATTAGATCCTGTGGAATCTTGGCGCGGTTTTCCGCCCAGTCGGTCTCCATCACGCCAGCTTCGGGCGTTTCTACCTTGATGAGAAAACCTAATTCATGCCAGAACTCTTTTACGATCGGCCAAATCTCTTCCGGTTCACCTTTTACCACAAGCCAGCGCTGGGTACCGGAGCGCTCCATGCGCGCACCAGCCTCATCCGCTGTGGGTAAAACAGAGGTGCCGCTAGCGCCAGGCTGCTTATTGCGATCTTTGCTATAAGCGGAAAAAGTTGCGCTTCCTGTCGGACTGATATCGGGAACAACATAACGCTCATCCGTACCGGGAGCGGTCAAATCAGGCGGTATTTCCAGCGGCGGAAGTTTACCCGCCGACTTGTAATCAATTTTCTTAGCTTCTGGCAGTAGGTGGCAGCCTGCCATCATCACTGCCAGGCATAGCGCAACCGCTGCCCGCCATCTCATGTGTAACACCCAACTCCTGTAAATCGTAAATTACGATCATCCATTTATATGACTATCCCAGCCTGTCCCATCGCTTCTTTGACAATTTGATGATATTGATCCGACAATTGTGTCAAAGGCAGGCGCAGGCCGGAGCCTATCAGCCCCATTTCTGCGACCGCCCATTTTACCGGAATGGGATTGGCTTCAACGAACAAATCCGAATGCAGCCTCGACAGTCTGCCATTGGCAGCGCGAGCGGCGGCGAGATCTCCCGCGAATGCCGCAATGCACATTTCATGCATCAGCTTTGGCGCAACATTGGCCGTGACCGAAATAACGCCGTCGGCACCAAGCAATAATAGAGCCAGGCCACTCGCATCATCTCCGCTATAAACCGAGAAATCTTGCGGAGCCCGGCACAGCAGATCAAAGCCGCGCCCCATATCGCCGGTGGCATCCTTGATGCCGACAATGTTGGGAATCTGCGCAAGCCGCAACACCGTATCATTGCTTATATCCGCTACCGTCCTGCCAGGTACATTGTATAAAATCTGCGGAATATCCACCGCCTCCGCAATGGCCCGGAAATGCTGATATAGACCTTCCTGAGTCGGCTTATTGTAGTAAGGAACCACTGACAGGCTCGCATCCGCGCCAGCGTCCTTTGCGTAAACAGACAGATCAATCGCCTCCCGTGTGGAATTCGCACCCGTACCTGCGATTACCGGCACACGCCCGGCAGCGCGCTCTACTGCAGCGCTAATCAGCAGGCGGTGCTCGTCGAAATCCACTGTCGGAGACTCGCCGGTAGTGCCTACCACCACGATGCCGTCGGTTCCTTCCGCCACATGAAAATCGATCAGGGCACGAAAGCGATCCAGATCCAGTACGCCTTCTTCGTGCATGGGCGTAACGATAGCGACCAGACTGCCCCTCATTACAATGCTACGCATGACACTATCCGGTAAAAAAGGGATATTTTACC
>JBDTWQ010000040.1:0-3097 GCA_040006595.1 Nitrosospira sp. | reverse complement strand
CCAGATCCCTGATGGTAAAGAGCAGGCTATACTGCGATTCAGCATTGGTGGGGAAATTCGAACCGGGGGCGGTGAAAGCCTCCAGGTAGGCGCGGGCGTCAAACTTGAAGTCGATCGGCCCGCCATGGTTCAATGCAAATGTAAAGCCGGCTTGAAGGGCGTTATTGGCGCTGGAACTGCCCACCCCCTGGTCATCCAGAGAAACGTAGGCCGCTGTAGAAGCCGTCGCAGGGTTACTGACAACCCCGCCATTAACAGTATCCGGGAGGTTAGTTATGGGGGAACCGAACTGCGACTGATCCGCGAGAGCGAAGGAGGTTCCGAGAGCAGGAGGGGCGGTGTAGGCGAAGTAGCTGTTTTCAACGTACCCAGGTATCGGCACGCCCACGGTCGCGTTCAGGTGATTCAAGTCGATGTCTTGACCAACGCCATTCTGTGTATCCGACTTGGTTGTGCCATTCAGGGAAGCAGAAATATCCGCCGAATTAGTGGGGGAAATCCTTCCGCTGAAATCGGTATTAAAGTCCAGCAGCGTACCGCCCCTGCTGAGGGTGAAGTTCGTGATATCCAGCACCGAGGTGGCCAAGGCCCCGGCCTGGGCAGTTCCGGCAACAGACATTGCCGATAAGGCGATGCTGGTAGCAAGCGCCAATGTTTTCAGTTTCATCATTTTTTCTCCAGTGTAAGATAAAAGTTATTTGCTTCGTTGCTTCGTTGCTTCGGACTCTGCGCCGACACTAAGAATCTAAGCACATATTGTGCCATGTTAAATATATTATATATCTAATTGTTTATTAGAATTTTTTCTATTCGCCGTAGAATTATTCCCTGTTAGCCACATAAAGTGTAAAAAAGCTCGACATTTTTCAACTTCCTTAGCCGTGCTGTAATCCAAACCGCAGAACTTCACTTGGGCAGTACGCGATCAAGGATAAGGCGTTTTACTCTTTGCAGTGGGCCGCGCATGCCCCAAAAATATGTTCGGCGGCGAAACCGCCGCAACAGGGCATCAAATTGATAGACGGTAGGCGCTGCCATGGACTTCCCCTTGCTCGTCAGCAACCGGACCACTTCGGTTGCGATGACACCGGCAATCATGAAAGGCGCAGCGCCGACTGAGGGCAATCTGCGCCCCGCCATATCCGGTTGCGTACGATCTAGATACCGCAGCATGAAGGGCTTGGGAGCGATACCGGCAATGAGCGCCACCACCCTGTCACGCTCGGTCATACCGGAATGAAAGCCGAAATAATCTTCGAAGGACATCCCTTCGGGATCAAACATGAGCAAAGTAAAACCAAAACCCAAGGGCGGCGCTGTTAGCACCCAAAGTCCTTTTGCACGCGCCTTCCCGTATAACAGGAAGCGTTCATCGAAACAATAAAAATCCAGGGAATCCACCACGACGTCAACGCCCTGCAGAAAAGTGTCAATATTTTCGACAGCAATCCCCTGTTCGAAAACTTCAATCTCGGCCTCGGGATTGATGGCAAGAATGGTTTCCTTTGCAACATCGGTTTTCCGTCGGCCCAGATTGGGTACCGTGGCTCCGCTTTGGCGATTGAAATTAGCCAGCTCGAAGGTATCCGGGTCGGCCAGATGGAATTTGCCCATACCCATGCGGGACAGCGCCTGGACCTGCGCGCCGCCCGTTCCGCCTAAACCCGCAATGGCTACACGGGAGTTCTTCAGCCGGATCTGTTCCTCGCGGGACAAGAAGCCAAGATTGCGGTTAAACGCCTCGAAGTAATCATATTGCACAGCATTCTCCGAACGGATTACCTATTTGACGCCAATGAGAATGCCGTGATCCAGCGGTAAGCCCCGATCCAGACGGATCGTCTGTTTAAAACCCGCGTCCCGCAGCATTGCTTCGTAGTCTTTCCACGAATACAACATTCCTTCACCGGTGGCAATCGCCAGAAAATAGGGGGAACCCAGAGCTGCACTTAAAGGCCCGCTGTCATTATCGGCGCCTATCATGCTGAAGATCACTACCGCACCACCTTCCGGCAATGCGTCAAAACTGCGTTTGAGCAGAATCCGGTTATTGTCCATGGACCAGATCGTCAGGATGTGAGAATACACAATACAATCGGTTTCGGGAGGAAAGGGATCATGGAAGAAATTGCCCGGCCAGGTAGACACGCGATCAGCCATACCTGCCTTCTGGATATTCTGCTGGGCATATTCGCATACCGGGGCGGAGTCGAATACACATGTTCTGACCGTGGGATAGCGGTTGGCTATGGCCAAAGCATTGGTTCCATCACCGCCGCCCGTATCAACCACTAGCTTGTATTTACTTAAATCCATGGCGGCCGGCAAAAAAGAGTTCGCTTGCCTGGACAGGGAGCTCATGGCGTCCTGAAATATTTTCTGCAGGGGCTCATCATGTGTCAACCGTTGATACAGCGTAGGCTCCGTCCCGACGAAACGGTCCAGACCAACATTGCGGTTTTGTTTCAGGGAAGCGACAAAATCCTGCATGCCCGGATAAACAATATGTGCTTGCCAACCGAGTATAGGCGCTGCGTAGCCCGGTTTTCCCTTGACCAGCCTGGCCTCGATCAGTTCCGCATTGCGGTAGTGCCCTTGAGGACTCCGGATTACCACACCCAACGCTGTCAGTCCGGTCATGAGGATACGAGCAGGCTGCCGCGAGAGCCCCAGCGCGTCGGCCACCTCGTCCAGACTCATGTCGGGCTTCGCAGACAAATGATCGTACAGGCCCAACTCCAATCCTGCCCATAGCAGCTGAAATGCGCTGTGCCCTGCCGCAATCAGTAGAAGCTTTTCGAGATCCAATTCTTTCATCGTCGCAATCCTCCGAAAAAATAATTAATTCAGTCGCCGCCTTCACCGCCTGCTCGCATGTCGCATGCCGGATATATGCCGGGTATTTAGGGAGGCTTCCCGGCTGGGGTGGAGCACAGCAGGTCTTCCAGGGATAACCGCATGGAACGAGCTTGCGGCAGTTGTCCGTGCCCGATCCGGCCCATAAACATTATTCTGCTGGATTGCTTGCATGCCAGGCGCTCCAACACAACAGCCAAATCCTTGGCTTGTTGCACGGCAGACTTCACTTGAGACAAGC
>JBDTWQ010000039.1:0-6770 GCA_040006595.1 Nitrosospira sp. | reverse complement strand
ACCGGCATCGTGCGCAAGGTCAGCGACAAGAAGAAAAAAGCAATGGCGTAACCCGCTATTACTAGAAGTGACGGCCATAGCTGCGTGAAACCGTTGCTCGCTTTCAAGGCCGATGTCGCCACGACTTCGCTGATAATTGCAACGGAAAGAAAAAGCCACTGGCTCATTGCTGAGTTCCTGACAGGATGAAGCCAAACAAAATATCATACAACCTATATCGCTGACCGAATCACACACAGACTTGCGGTAATGAAAATATAGCTATTGCATTGATTTCGTGTCCCCAGTTTCCGCGATTTATCAAAAATTCACAAGCAGATCAAGCGCTCCGTCAGCAATAAATGTGATCAAAATTATTTACACAAAGACAGCGTCACCTCTTACTGGTAAGAAGACCAGTTTAATGAAACTGCCAGGCGTTATACTGGGAACCATAGATTTCCGTTTCAATATTTAGCGCATGCCCAATATCGTCGCTCGCGGTTATCCACCGTATGCTTTCAATGCGCTAACCCGACATGGCCTCCATCCTGTGCTGGCTCGCGTTTATGCTGCCCGCGGGATTAAAGAGCCCGCTCAACTCGAAGTGGAACTGTCTCGATTGATTCCGTTTGAGCGCCTGAGGAATATTTCCAAAATGGCGACACTCCTGGCGGACGCAATTCTTGCACGAAAGCGTCTTTTGATCGTAGCCGATTATGATTCGGACGGCGCCACCGCTTGCGCCGTTGCTATACGTGCGCTGAGAAAATTTGGCGCAATAGTAGACTACCTTGTTCCCAATCGTTTCGAATACGGTTATGGCCTAACGCCGGAAATCGTGCGGCTTGCCGCCGCCACTGCAACCCGGCCAGACATACTTATCACAGTTGACAATGGCATCGCCAGCGTTGAAGGCGTAGATGTAGCCAACGGTCTCGGCATGCAAGTGTTTATCACCGATCATCACCTGCCTGGGGATGAACTGCCGGATGCCGCCGTTATTGTCAATCCCAATCAGCCCGATTGTGAGTTTCCAAGTAAACATCTTGCCGGAGTAGGTGTAGTTTTTTACGTGATTCTGGCGCTACGGGCGGAGTTGCGCGCTAAAGGGTTATTTGCGTCTCCTCAAAAAGAACCCAATCTTGCCAGTCTGCTTGATTTAGTCGCACTGGGCACTGTGGCCGATGTGGTAAAACTCGATGACAACAATCGCATTCTGGTGCAGCAGGGCTTGCGACGCATCCGCCAGGGGCGCGGCTGTGCGGGCATTAATGCTTTGCTGCAAGTTGCGCGGTGCGATTTCCGGCGCGGGTCTACGTACGAACTGGGTTTCATGCTGGGGCCGAGATTGAATGCTGCGGGCCGGCTCGACGACATGTCGCTGGGCATTGAATGCCTTATCACGGATGACGAATCTCGCGCCGCACAGATTGCTACGCAACTCGACGCGCTTAACCGCCAGCGCAGAGAAATTGAAGCGGAGATGCAGGATAGCGCACTGATTATGTTGGAGACCGCTCTTTCCACCCCCCATTCGCAAAACTCATGCAAAAACTCCAATCTCAATTATCCGAATACCCACAGCCTGACTCTATTCGATCCTGGCTGGCACCAAGGCGTGATCGGCATACTCGCATCGCGCATGAAGGATAAATTTCACCGCCCTGTTATTGCATTTGCGCCTGGCAGCAATGGTGAAATAAAAGGTTCGGGGAGATCCATTCCGGGATTCCATTTGCGTGATTCATTGGATATCGTGTCGAAGCGCTATCCGGGCCTGTTGCTCAAATTTGGTGGCCACGCGGCCGCCGCAGGATTGACGGTACGTACCAGTGATTTCGAAAAATTTCGTAATGCTTTCGAACAAACCGCGCAGGCGCTGCTCACCCCTGCTGATCTTATGCATATCATCGAAACGGATGGAGATCTGGACGAATCCGAAATGAATCTGGAATTGGCGCATCATCTCACGGAACAGGTGTGGGGACAGGGTTTCTCCCAACCGACGTTCAATGCTCGCTTCCGGGTAGAGCATCAGCGCGTGGTCGGGGAAAAACATCTGAAACTAAAGCTGATGAAACAGGAAACATTAACGAAAGAACACAGATTAACGAAATCTGGCTGCTTTTATGATGCCATATTATTCTTTCACAGCACTCCTCTCCCAGAAGTGATAGATGCCGTCTATCGATTGCAGGTAAATGAGTTCAACGGCAACTCCACCTTGCAATTTATCCTCGATCATTGGTTTCAATGCGATGCATGATATCTGACTATGTGATGCAGAATCGCGGCTGGACATCTACGGAACTTCTGAATAGGACACCAGTGTTTGCCAGAGCGTGCGACGGCGGCTTTTCGAAAGGGATTATTCCACAAGAGTCGAAACCTCGAATGGTCGATTCCCCTCACTACGAGCCTGACAAAACAGATCGCCTCCGGAGGCGTGCCATGGGCATCGTCTCATAAGGCGTTCAGTAAAAATCTGGGGCTCACTGCGTCCCCATCCTTGGCATCGTAGACCAAGCTACAACCAGTGTCATGCGCCTTTTGATCTCCCTGATTTACGAGCACCGCTCTACTGGGAACTCATTCCGTGGCTCACTAACATATAATGTCCGTCTTTCTTTTAATGTGGAGCGATAGCATTTATTCTTCGCTGCCCATCGACAACAGTATCCTCCGATGCCATTCAAGCTGACTACTCCTCCACCCGGCTCAACAATCCGATGTCCTCACTTTTACGGCTCCGGCGACGCACTCGCTCTCGCGCAGTTGGCGCAGCAAGCAAGACCTGTCACTATCATTGCGGCAAGTGCACTGGCCGCGCAAAAGCTGCTTGAGGAAATACCTTTTTTTGCACCCGGGCTGAAAACCCATCTGCTACCGGATTGGGAAACACTACCTTACGACACTTTCTCACCTCACCAGGACCTGATTTCCGAACGCCTCGCCACGCTTTATCAGCTCATGAGCGGCGCCTGCGATATATTAATCGTACCCGTCACCACCGCACTTTATCGCATGCCGCCGCGAGAATATCTCGCCGCGCATACCTTTTTTCTTAAACGGGGGGAAACGCTCAATCTGAACGCACTGCGCAGCCAGATGACCTTCGCGGGCTACACCCACGTGACCCAAGTACTGTCACCGGGAGAATATAGTCTGCGCGGTGGCCTAGTCGATCTGTTTCCCATGGGCAGTCCGCTGCCTTACCGCATCGATTTGCTGGATAACGAAATCGAAACGATCCGTACTTTTGACGTGGATACGCAGCGAAGCGTCTACCCTGTCAGCGAAATACGGTTATTGCCGGCGCGCGAATTTCCTTTCGATGAAGATGGCCGCAGTCGTTTTCGGGTCAATTTCCGCGAAAAATTCGAAGGCGATCCCTCAAAAAGCCGTATTTACAAGGATATAAGCAAAGGCGTCGCATCTGCAGGCATCGAATATTACTTGCCGTTATTTTTTGACCATACTGCGACGCTGTTCGACTACCTGCCACAGACTATGCTGCTATGCCTGCACCATGAGATCTATCCGGCAGTAGAGAGCTTCTGGCGCGATACGCAATCGCGCTATCAACTGCTGCGCGGCGACAGTGACCGACCGCTGCTGCCACCAGGGGAATTATTTGTCACGACGGAGGCTTTTTTTGGTGCGTTAAAACCTTATCCGCGTGTCGAAATCCCATCCGAAACTCAAGGTTCAAAACTCGACGCTCAAAATCTTACCTGCCCGCTGCCACCCATCCAGATTGACCGCCGCGCTGATAATCCCGCAGAGAGGCTCGCCGCATTTATTCCGGAATTCGCCGCCAGATTCAAATCGCCTGGGGGGCGAACATTACTGCTGGCGGAAAGCCTCGGTAGAAGAGAATTGATGCTGGATCATCTGAAGCAATACGGGTTATCTCCTGATGTTTGCGATAGCTACGCGCAATTTCTGGCAAGTACGGCCCCTTTTATGCTCTGCGTTGCGCCGCTGCATAACGGTTTCATACTTTCTGGCGAAGGGATGGCCTTCATCACCGAGAGCGAACTCTACGCAAGACATTTGCATGGCCGCCGTGAACGTGATTCGCGCAAAGCCACAGCGGTGGGCGATGCGATGCTGCGCGATCTTTCCGAAATCAAAACCGGTGATCCGGTAGTGCATGAACAACATGGCATTGGCCGTTACCTGGGGCTGGTAAACATGGATCTCGGAGAAGGCGCAACTGAGTTTTTGTCGCTGGAATACGAAGGAGGAGACAAACTTTACGTGCCCGTCTCGCAACTGCATCTTATCGGACGCTACAGCGGAGCGGCGCCGGAAGCCGCACCGCTGCATAAACTTGGCAGCGGCCAATGGGACAAGGCCAAGCGCAAGGCGATGCAGCAAGTACGCGATACCGCTGCTGAATTACTCAATCTTTATGCTCAGCGTAATGCTCGACTGGGCCATGCATTCGGCTTGAAGCAACATGATTACGAGGCATTCGTCGAAGGCTTCGGCTTCGAGGAAACACCCGATCAGGCAGCTGCCATTGATGCGGTGATTGAGGATCTGACTTCAGGTAAGCCGATGGATCGACTAATCTGTGGCGATGTGGGTTTTGGCAAAACCGAAGTGGCGTTGCGCGCGGCCTTCGTTGCCGTCGCCGATGGTACGCAGGTGGCAGTACTGGTACCCACCACGCTATTGGCCGAGCAACATTTCCAGAATTTTTCCGATCGTTTCAGCCTGATTGCGAACGAGTGGCCAATAAAAATTGCGGAGCTGTCCCGTTTCCGTTCGGTCAAAGAGCAAACCCAGGCGCTGGCCGGACTGGCAAATGGGCAAATAGACATCGTCATCGGCACTCATAAACTGATTCAGAAAGGTTTGAAATTCAAGAACCTGGGCCTCGTCATTATTGATGAGGAACATCGCTTTGGTGTACGCCAAAAAGAACAACTGAAGAATCTGCGCGTCGAAGTGGATGTATTGACGCTTACTGCAACGCCCATTCCCCGCACGCTTGCCATGTCGCTGGAAGGCCTGCGCGACTTCTCTGTCATTGCCACGGCGCCGCAACGGCGACTTGCGATCAAAACTTTTGTCAGCCGCTTTTCGGAGGGGGCCATCCGCGAGGCGTGTCTGCGCGAGTTAAAACGTGGTGGACAGATTTATTTTTTGCACAACGAGGTGGGCACTATTCAGCCGATGCATGATAAGCTCGCCCGGCTATTGCCAGAGGCTCGCATACAGATTGCCCATGGGCAAATGCGCGAACGCGAACTGGAACACGTGATGAAGGATTTTTATCAACAGCGTTCCAATCTGCTGCTTTGCACCACTATCATCGAGACCGGCATCGACGTTCCCACAGCCAACACTATCATCATCAATCGCGCGGACAGATTCGGCCTGGCCCAATTGCATCAGTTGCGGGGCCGCGTAGGCCGTTCGCACCACCAGGCATATGCATATCTCCTGGTACCGGAGGAGGAGGCGCTTGGCACACAGGCCAGAAAGCGTCTCGAAGCCATTCAGGCAATGGAGGAACTGGGTGCGGGCTTTTATCTGGCCATGCACGATCTTGAAATCCGTGGCGCTGGCGAAGTGCTGGGCGAATCGCAAAGCGGCGAGATGCAGGAAATAGGCTTCAGTCTCTATGCCACTATGCTGGATGGCGCCGTCCGCTCATTGAAAGAGGGCAGAGAACCCGATATGCAACATCCCCTGGGAGTTGCCACGGAAATTAACTTGCATGTGCCCGCCCTGTTACCGGATGACTACTGCAACGATGTACATGAGCGCCTGATATTGTATAAGCGCATGGCCAATTGCACGAACGATGATCAACTGGATGACTTGCAGGGTGAGTTGATAGACCGCTTTGGTCTCCTGCCTGATCCCGTCAAGACATTGCTGGACTCCCACCGTCTGCGCATTGCCGCGAAGCCCCTGGGCATTACACGCATAGAAGCCAGCGCTGACTCCATTCAATTACAATTCATCCCCAACCCGCCAGTAAATGCAGCCAAGATCGTCGCGCTCATTCAGCGCAACCGTGAATACACACTTTCTGGCCCCGACCGCTTGAAAATACGGGTGCAGATTGCCGGGGTAGGGGAACGGGTTATGAGAATAAAAAACTTGTTCACCGAATTGAATAAATAGAAAATCCATTAAGATAATGCATGCAGGAAGCCCGGATCGGGGCTTGATACCGTACAGTTGAATATTTGTATCATTTCTGCTGCAGCTTTTGCTTTAAGTTAAACAGTTCCATGTTCAATTGCCACTTCCAGGATAATTATCCTGTGTTCGGGCATGACATGGCCGATAGTTTGTGTTTGTTATCCAGAGAAATCTATCCAGATGGCGTGGTTGAAGAGTATTAAAAGCAAGATCATGGTCTTCGCCATCCTGGCCACGCTCATCCCGTCGCTGGGACTGGGCCTGCTGTCGTTCCGGCAGAATGAGGCCCAGATCGGTGATAATGTGACCCGCGAACTCCGCGCCCTGACAAGTTATGCAAACCGCGAAATAGAACTCTGGATCGATAAGCGTATCCATGAGGTGTACGTATCGTCCACGTCCAGTGCTGTCATAGATGGGTTATCGGCGATTGTCCGGCCGCAGGCAAGCACGCGGGCAAACACGATCGCCAAACACCCGCAGGCTTTGGCTCATTATCTACGTTCAGTACAGGAAAAGCTCGACACGATACGCGAATTGACGGTAGTAAATGCCGCCGGGCAGGTTGTGGCCAGTAGTACGCAAGCTGCCGCTACCGTAACACTTCCAGATGAATGGCC
>JBDTWQ010000038.1:0-4059 GCA_040006595.1 Nitrosospira sp. | reverse complement strand
TTTCAAATACATTTAGCATGGAGTGGCCGAAGGGGTCTGGGCGATTTCGGGAGTTTCCTGAGGTGGATCGTGCTGAGTGGTTCGATATATCAGAAGCCGCGCGCCGCATCCTACCTGGACAGCGAGGCTTTCTTGATGAGCTGTATGAGAAACTTATGGGAGAACGACTTCAAGTGCTGGACGAACCGCCTCACGCGGTGAGAAGCGGGCAGCCCATAGCCAAGGCTTGATATTCAAGGCTCTTATATTTTTCTGTTTACCTGAAACTCTTCTACGCAGAAACCTTTCTAATTTATGGTATTCAAACGCTTGTAATACTATAATCAGCAAATTTTCAGATTCCTCACCCGTGCTTACATTGTCTTCCATGCAGTTATTTGCCTTTGGCATTAACCATCAGACCGCGCCGCTGGACGTGCGTGAGCAGGTCGCATTTCCGGAAGATGCGATGGAGCACGCTCTGCATGACCTTGTGGGTCACCGTCCTGTGAGAGAGGCAGCGATCGTTTCGACCTGCAATCGCACCGAGGTTTATTGCAGTACGGAGAAGCCGGAGGAGGCAATGCACTGGCTGGCGGATTTTCATCACTTGCAGGCGCGCGAGCTGGAACCCTATCTCTACAAATTGCCTCGTGAGAAAGCGGTGAAGCATGCCTTTCGGGTGGCCAGCGGGCTGGATTCCATGGTCCTGGGTGAGCCGCAGATACTCGGCCAATTAAAGAGTGCGGTGAAATCTGCGGAGCACGCCGGCACGCTTGGAATGCTGTTGCATAAGCTGTTCCAGCGTACTTTTTTCGTTGCCAAGGAAGTTCGCAGCTCCACCGAGATTGGCGCAAATTCCGTTTCGATGGCTGCGGCTGCTACGCGGCTGGCGGAGCGAATTTTTGGCGACATCAGTGAGCAGCGCATATTGTTTATCGGCGCGGGAGAAATGATCGAGTTATGCGCCAGTCATTTCGCCGCACGCCATCCAAAGCGCATTACTGTCGCCAACCGCACCAGTGAGCGCGCACAGGTTCTGGCTCATCGTTTCAATGCCCAGGCGATTACCCTGAACGAGCTTCCCGAACAGCTGGCAATGCACGATATCGTAGTGACTTGCACTGCGAGTACACTGCCCATACTTGGCAAAGGCATGGTGGAGCGTGCGATCAAGGCGCGCAAGCATCGCCCGATTTTCATGGTGGATCTGGCTGTGCCGCGAGATGTCGAGCCGGAAGTGGCGGAGCTGGATGATGTGTTTCTCTATTCCGTGGACGATCTTGCCGATATCGTCAAGGAAGGTCTGGATTCGCGCCAGGGCGCGGTAGCGCAGGCCGAGGCGATTATCGACTCAAACGTGGTCAATTTCATGCACTGGCTGGAATCGCGCGAGCTGGTTCCCACCATTCGTGCGCTGCGTGATCAGGCCGAACGGTATCGCCGCCATGAGCTGGAGCGAGCCAGGAAACTCCTGGCCAAGGGCGAAGACCCGCAAAAAATCATCGAATCCCTGAGTAATGGCCTGACCAACAAATTCCTTCATATCCCCTCCTACGCACTCAATCATGCTGCAGCGGATGAACGTGATGATCTGGTCGATCTGATCAACCGCCTGTACCATCTCCACCGTCCAGAATGAACAAAAGTATTGCTGCCAAGCTCACGCAGCTTAGCGTGCGCCTGGAGGAATTGAATCGTCTGCTGAGCAGCGAAACCATTACCGCCAATCTCGATAATTATCGCAAGCTTACGCGCGAACGCGCAGAGATTGCGCCAGTGGTAGAGCTTTACGATGCGTATCTGCAAAGCGAACGCGATATCCATACCGCGCAGGAAATGTCTGGCGATGCTGAAATGCGCGAATTCGCCGATTCCGAAATACGCGGTGGCAAAGAGAGGCTTACGCAAATCGGAGCAGAACTGCAGAAACAGTTGCTGCCTAAGGATCCCAGCGACGAGCGCAATATTTTTCTGGAAATCCGCGCCGGAACGGGTGGAGACGAGTCTGCTTTATTCGCGGGCGATTTGTTCCGCATGTATGCGCGCTTCGCCGAGCGCCAACGCTGGCAGGTGGAAATAATTTCGCAAAGTCCATCCGAAGCCGGCGGTTACAAGGAAATCATCGCCAAGATCATCGGTAACGGCGCCTACTCCAAGCTCAAGTTCGAATCAGGCGGCCATCGGGTGCAGCGTGTGCCTGCCACCGAGACCCAGGGGCGTATTCATACTTCCGCCTGCACCGTTGCGGTGATGCCCGAGGCGGACGAGATCATGGACGTGGTGCTGAATCCGGCAGAATTAAGAATTGATACTTACCGTGCTTCCGGTGCTGGCGGTCAACATATCAACAAGACTGATTCCGCTGTGCGCATAACTCACCTGCCGACCAATATCGTGGTCGAGTGCCAGGATGGGCGTTCACAGCACAAAAACAAGGCGCAGGCGATGAGCGTTCTGGCGGCGCGAATTCGTGATAAGCAAATGCAGGAGCAGCAGAGCAAGCAGGCTGCTACGCGCAAATCGTTAATCGGTAGCGGTGACCGCTCAGGACGCATTCGCACTTATAATTTTCCCCAAGGTCGAATCACCGATCACCGCATCAACCTCACGCTTTATAAGATAGAGCAGATCATGGATGGAGACTTGAACGATCTTTGTTCTGCGCTGATATCCGAGCATCAGGCGGAGCAACTGGCGGCAATGGGGGAGTAGAGGCATGCTTGTCCTGCCGCGATACGCTATCAGCGAATCTCAATTTGGCGAACTGTAGCTTGAGATTGATCTTCGCGATGCAGCAAATCACTGTCTTGCAAGCGCTACATCAAGCGCGCCGGGATATCGGTGATACCGACGCACGAATTCTATTACAGCACGTGCTCGACGTGAGCCACGCTCATCTTATTGCCCATGCGGAGCAGGAACTCACCACGGAACAAGCACGAACCTTTCAACTATTGGTCGCACGACGCTTCCATGGGGAGCCAGTCGCCTACCTTATAGGCAAACGCGAGTTTTACAGCTTGAATTTCATGGTAACACCGGCGGTGCTTGTTCCCCGTCCCGAAACCGAATTACTGATAGACCTAGCATTGGAGCGCATTCCCGCAGGCCGTCCCTGTAAAGTTCTCGACCTTGGGACTGGCAGTGGCGTCCTCGCAATAACCATTGCCAAACATCGCCCGCTGGCGGATATCATCGCAGTGGATGCCTCTGCAAACGCCGTGGCTATCGCCAAAATAAACGCCGCGCAGCTCAATGCGGGTAACGTGCGCGTTATTACGGGCAACTGGTTCGACGGACTTGCCGGAGAAAGGTTTGATCTGATCGTTTCCAATCCACCTTATATTGCCGATGGGGATCCTCATCTTACTCGGGGCGACTTGCGTTTCGAGCCGCGAACCGCGCTAACGGCGGGTGGAGATGGACTCGAATGCATTCGCTTCATCATCGCTTCTGCTTCTTCTCATCTTGTTGAGGGCGGCGGACTTTTACTGGAGCATGGCTACAATCAGGCGGATGTGTGTAGGCAATTGCTGGATAAGGCGGATTTCGGTGGAGTGTTTTCCCGTCCCGATCTGGCAGGCATAATGCGAGTCAGTGGCGGACGGCGTGGAAGTTTTCCCATGGAAGCTGTTAGAATATAATGTTTGGGTATATTGATCGGGAAGAATCAAACCTCTTGAAAACGGCTTGACTTTCCCATAAGCTGATTTGCAGGTTGATTTTAATTGACGAGGAGCCAACCATGAATACGCAAGAAACCATTAAAGAGCAAGTTACTACCCATCCCGTGGTGCTTTACATGAAAGGTACACCGCAAGCCCCGCAATGCGGGTTTTCCGCCCACGCGGTGAAAGTACTCAATGCGTGCGGGGTGAATGATATTTACGCGGTGGATGTACTTGCCGAACCGGAAATCCGGCAGGGCATCAAGGAATACTCAAATTGGCCGACTATTCCTCAGCTCTACATCAACGGTGAATTTGTCGGCGGTTCAGATATCGTTACAGAAATGTACCAGAATGGTGAGCTACAGAAGTTGCTTCAGAAATAAGAGAGTTGAAAATCTGATATAAA
>JBDTWQ010000037.1:0-3137 GCA_040006595.1 Nitrosospira sp. | reverse complement strand
AAAAGTATGTCCAACAATTTTAAAAGCGTCAAAATCAAATCAAAATAATTTATCATTCGATAAATCTATGAGGAACCTGGAATGATCGAATTGCAACACGATATTTGGAATCTCATCTATGACAATGCTACGGACAATCCGCAACGCGGCGGTTCCGTCGAAATGGTGAGAATTTGAGCGCGAGCCAGCAGTCGGTAGTTATCATCGGCAGCGGACTTGCAGGGTATACGGTGGCTCGGGAATTTCGCAAGCTGGACGCGGAGACACCCATACAAATCATTTCTGCGGATCATGGTGGCTTCTATTCGAAGCCTATGCTGTCAAATGCCCTGGCAACAGGCAAGACGCCTACATCCATACTGAATGCCAACGCGGAGAAAATGGCCGAGCAGTTGAAGATGACGATTCGTCCGCATAGCCGGGTAACGTCAATTGAACCATCCGGTAAAAATGTGACTTTGCAAAGTGGAGAGAAACTTTCCTATAGTCAACTCATTCTGGCGCTGGGTGCTGATCCGATCCGTCTGTCACTGGAAGGCGATGGGGCGGACTCGATTTTGTCGGTAAACGATCTGGATGACTACCATCAGCTGTGTACCATACTGAAAGGAAAGAAGGAAGTAGCCATTCTCGGTGCTGGACTGATCGGCTGCGAATTCGCCAATGATCTGGCTGTGGCTGGTTATCGCGTACGTGTCATCGATATCAGCGCACAGCCTCTGGGACGGCTTCTGCCGCCCCCTGGTGGCGCTTTTTTGCAGCGCAGGCTGGAGGCTATCGGTGTGACATTCCACTTGGGTGCGGCGACACAGCGCGTGGAGCGAATTCACGAAAGCCTGCGCTTGACTCTCGCCAGTGGAGAAATCATACAGACGGATGTCCTGCTTTCCGCCATAGGGTTGCGCCCCCGCACTGCCTTGGCAGACGCGGCCAGCATCGCGGTGAACCGGGGCATCGTGGTAAACCGCTCGCTACAAACCCAGTATGCCGATATTTTTGCGCTTGGCGACTGCGCCGAGGTGGAGGGAAGGGTGCTGCCGTTCGTCATGCCGATCATGCATGCCGCGCGTGGCCTCGCGGCAACGCTTGCCCACACCCTGACGCACGTGCGATACCCTGCCATGCCCGTGCTGGTTAAAACTCCCGCCTGCCCAACCGTAGTATCACCACCCGACCCTGATACGCAAGGCGAATGGCAGGTTGAGGAAGATGAGGGCGGGGTGAAGGCATTGTTTCGAAGCGCGGAAGGCAAACTGCTTGGCTATGCGCTGCTGGGGACGGCAACCAAGGAAAAGAATGTGCTCGCGGCGCAGTTACCTGCGGTAATGGAATAATTATAGGAAAGGAATCGATTTGTAATCATCGACCCAGACTACCTCCTGATATAGATTTAGAACAGCATAGATCGGGCAGTCGAAGCTACGTCCCTGAATAGCGCTTTGCGGAGCGTGCCGTTGCTAAATCAATGACCTATTCACAGGCTTCAAAAAAAACGTGCCAAGACGACCTTTATCGCGATTATCGCGGTCTTAACGTATAAATTAAAAGCCCTTTGAGCGCATGCAGGAAGCGTAAGCGGCTTGGTATTGCGCATCGTGAGATTTGTTTTCATTGAGTCCGTAAAGACTTCCCCCTGCCGCGCCGGCTACACCGCCGATGCCAGCTCCTTTCCCTGCACCACTCCCCCCACCCGCGATGGCACCGCCCGCGGCACCTACTGCTGCGCCTATCACGGCACCCAGGGCAGCGTTCTTGAGTACTTCTTCAGTCTTACTGTTTACCTGCTCACTCGCATATCTATTGCACGCTTCCATGACAGACTGCGGAGGGTATGCCGGTTGGGGCGGATACGCCGCTTGGGGCGAATAGGGCGGGGGAGTCGGGACAGCCGAAGTATTTCTGCCGGAGTGTGGAGTGCGGGAAGGTTGCCTGCTCTCCACCGGTGCAACCTTCTCCGTCGGCGCGGCCTTCTCCCCTGTCTCGGGAACTTGTGCCTCACTGATTTGCGCCGTTTGAGAAGCAGGCGGCTCGGTCTTTGAGTCTCGTCCCACAATGAGCATTGTTGCTACAGCGGTTGCTCCCACTAACAATATTCCAATCGTTGCGAGCTTCCAGTGGTTGGCGGATTCATTTGACATCTATATTCTCCTTTGAAAAGTACTTCATAACCTCTGGTGTTGGACCAGGCGAACGCTAGCGTGTTAGTTGGAATCGCGATTCTGGCTGCCTTGGTTGCCTTGGCCCCCTTGGCCCTTACCATGACCGTGAGCCTTGCCACCATGATCCTTACCATGGCCACGACCCTGGCCATCCTGATTTCGCATATCCGAACGGTCCTGGCCCTTTGTTGCATTGGTGGACCATTGGGCATTTGAGTTCTCGCTTCCTTCCTGGCTCCTGTGATCAAGAGCCGCTCCACCGCGGCCTCCTTCTCTCCCTCCACCCATACCATCATGATGCCCGTTTCCACCGCGCGCCAGCACCGTGTTGCCATAACCGAGCGCAATACCCGCCACCAATACCACTAAACCGATCTTACGCATGTTCAATCTCCTTTTGGAGTTATCAGGTTCACTTAATAAATTTGCTGGTAAATCTTTCACTCACGGCACACTTCATTCTTTCGTGACCCATGAGGTTTTTCACTCTTAAATCGAAATCCCGGGATAAATCCATTTGCTAACCATGGATGGCGTAAAAGCATTCAAGTATAAACCATGCCTACGGCCATTTTACCCGCCTTAATGGCAACAACCATTGGACTTAAGTACAGTTGTTAAAGAGTAGGTAGAGATATGCCTACTATGGAACAGATCATAACGGCCTGCATCCTTTACTTGCGATAACGCAAAACAATTCCATCCGTTTACAATCCAAGTCTGTTTACCTATTTGATATACCGGAAGTCCCGATAGGAATCGGATGAAATGAGCAATAACCTAAATCCAGCAGTTAGACGGGGGGAGTGTGCAGTTTTTGGGGTGCAAGGCAAGGCGCAACGACGCGGAATGATCGTTCCAGAGAACCTGATAGCCTCAAAACTGACGGGGCCACTGATAAGAGTTAAGCCGTATAAAATTATTATCGCAATTTGTAACTGTACGACAACCAATCCACCATTGATGCGTTATATCAAC
>JBDTWQ010000036.1:0-2187 GCA_040006595.1 Nitrosospira sp. | reverse complement strand
GGGCTCACCAGCTTTTGTAGCTGATTTGCCAGCGGCAAATACTCTTTTACATTCTCCGCTGGTGTTTGTGCCAGACTTTCGGTTATCCCGCAGTTGATGAGGAAATACGCCTGAGTGGTATAACCCAGTAACTCCAATCCGGCGTTTGTAGCAGCTTCGGCAACGGCGCTGAAGTCCACATGACTGGTAATGTCCTGCAAGCCCGGCAGATAAAACGGATTGTCGTGCGCATGATGGCGATAATGGCACATCAGTGTCCCGCAGTTGCGCTGGGGGTGGTAGTACTCGCCGCGTCCAAAACCGTAGTCGATCAGCACTATGGCGCCCTGCTGCAAAATTTTCGCGAGACTGACCATAAAACCCCGTGCGGCAAGGTTGATTTCGCTGACGTATTCACTAACATCGTCGCTGATATCGCCGCTGCCGGACTCAATTCGGGGAATTAATTCGCGCGCAGCTTCGAAAAGCTCTCCTTCCCTGAGTGGGCATTCACTCCACCCGAATTCATCGCCATTCGGTGCACTCGACGTCACACCGCGCTCGAACAGATCCGCATCGCGCCACGCCACCAGATGCACCGGCATCGCATCAAGTACTTCATTGGCCAGTATCAGTCCCGTAAACCTGGCGGGTAAACGTTCCAGCCACACAACCAGCAACAAGAGATGCGGCGCATACTTTTCAAGTAACTGACGTTGCCGTTGTCGCAGTTCCGCGCTGACCTCAAGAATAAAATACCGCCCCGGCAAATTGCCAAGCCTTTCCAGTTCAAGCAGCAAATCGAGCGCCAGTTTGCCCGACCCTGCACCGAATTCCAGAATATCACCACCATCGTCAGTGAGCTCAAGCACCTGTGCTGCCTGCCGTGCCAGAGCCCGGCCGAATAACGATGAAATTTCCGGCGCGGTGACAAAATCTCCTTCTTGGCCAAACTTGGCTGCGCCGCCGCTGTAATAACCCATACCCGGTGCGTATAACGCCAACCTCATATACTGTGCAAATGAAATCCAGCCGCCAGCGGCGGCAAGTTCAGCATGGATGAGTTCCTTTACGGCGTGGCTATGCTGGAGGGCTGCTTCGCTCGATACAGGGAGTGGCGGTAGTGGCTGCATTGGCGCTATGCTACGCTGTGCTGGATTAACGATTGTTGCGCAAGTGTACAGGGACTGTAGAGGAGATACTAATGCAAGGGAAAGTGGTACTCATCACCGGCGGGGCTAAACGCGTGGGCGGCGCCACCTGCCGCAGGCTGCATGCGCAGGGCGCAAATCTGGTCGTGCATTATCGGACATCAGTGGGAGAAGCGCAGGCATTGCAGGCTGAACTGAATCAAATCCGTCCCGGCTCAGTGGCATTGGCGCAAGCCGATTTGCTCGACATCGCACGGCTACCGGGCTTGATTGACGAAACGGTGAGGTATTTCGGCAGGCTCGATGCCCTGGTCAATAATGCGTCTAGCTTTTTTCCCACCCCGCTGGGAGAAATCACAGAGAAAGCGTGGGATGATCTTATCGGCAGCAACTTGAAGGCCCCGTTGTTCCTGTCTCAGGCGGCGGCGTCAGAACTCAGGAAACAGTACGGCTGCATTGTCAACATCGTGGATATTCACGCAGAATGGCCGCTGAAAAGATACGTGGTATACAATTCCGCCAAAGGTGGGCTGGCGGCGCTTACCCGATCGCTGGCTCAGGAGCTCGGGCCGGAAATCCGCGTAAACGGCGTTTCTCCCGGCCCAATTCTGTGGCCGGAAAATGGCGAGTGGAAGGAAGAAGCGGCGCGCCGGCATATCATCGAGAGGACGCTGCTGAAACGCATGGGCGAGCCGGATGACATTGCCAGAACGGTGGCCTTCCTGATTGCCGATGCGCCTTATATAACCGGTCAGATCATCGCAGTGGATGGCGGTCGTAGTGTAAATTTATAGGAGTCGCGATAACAAAAGGTGGGAGGGTATCAAGGCGTGAACCTGGAACGCTGATTACGTCTTGTCCAGCGCCTGCTCCCGCACGGTCTGTTTTTCGGTCGATCCGCCCCAGCGTAAAGCTGCCCCTTTTGAGAGACAAACAAGGAGAAGAATTTTCTGGCAGGATTTTGCCTGAAGATTCAAATGAAGAAATCACGATTTACGGAAAGCCAAATTGTTGGAATATTGAAGAAAGCCGATAGCGGGTTGCGATCAACGAGGAA
>JBDTWQ010000035.1:0-3723 GCA_040006595.1 Nitrosospira sp. | reverse complement strand
GGATTATTCAAATCGGTTTAGCTGTAGCAAATATGTTCTGGATTTCTCTCACCATAGAAACCGATAGCGCACACGCTGAGATCTTGAGCGATGTAATGCTCGAACTGGGCGCGTTGTCAGCGGACATTCACGATGCGGCTGCCGGCACAGAACGTGAGCAGTTCTTATTTGACGAACCCGGTGGAATTTCGGGAGAAATTTGGTCAACTTCGGAACTTACCGCTTTGTTCGATGCAGATGCAGACATACCTATCATCGTACAAGCCGCGGAGCGAGCAGCCCAGCTTCCCCGTCCGCTCATCTACCGCCTGGCGCATGTGGAAGAGCAGGATTGGGTAAGGATTACTCAATCGCAGTTCAGTCCGATTCAAATATCGTCAAGATTATGGATCGTCCCCAGTTGGCATGAAGTGCCCGACCCTGCCGCCATTAATCTGATACTCGATCCCGGGTTGGCTTTCGGTACAGGGAGTCACCCCTCTACTCAACTGTGCCTCACCTGGCTTGACGAAAACCTGCAAGGAGGCGAAGATGTTCTGGATTTTGGTTGCGGTTCCGGCATACTCGCCATCGCCGCATTGAAGTTGGGGGCGAGTCATGTAGTAGGAATCGATATAGATCCGCAGGCGGTTGCGACAAGCCGTGCAAACGCCATACATAACCAATGTGAAGAAACGAAAGTGGAGTTTCATACGGCTCATTTTGCGACTCAGTCAGATTCGGCATGCGAGGCGTGGGCAGATGTAGTGGTCTCTAATATCCTTGCGAATCCTTTGATCATGCTGGCCCCGATACTGATGCATGCTACCCGCGAGGGCGGACGTATCGCACTTTCCGGCATACTGGAAGAGCAGGCGGAAGAGGTGCAGCAAGTCTATCGGCAATGGTTCAAAATGAATATTGCAAGGGTGCAGGAAGGATGGGTGCTGCTGACAGGGACGAAAAAGTGAATTCGAAATTTTCTGCAAAATCGCGATTATGGCGCTTATAACCCGCTGCCCTAACTGCGCTACTACTTTCCGCGTTACCCCGCTGCATTTGCAGGCGCACGGGGGCGATGTGCGTTGCGGGCGTTGCGCGCAGATATTCAATGGATTTGACTCGCTCGCGACGATGCAGGAACCGGAAACAGCTGATTTACCCAAAACGACAGTTGCGGACACACCGGATAACGCCTCTGAGGCAGAGTCTGCAAAGAATCTCCCCTTCTCGTCCCTATCTGATCAAGAAGTCTTTCCTCCAGCGCCCAGTCACAAAATAATACAACCTGAAGTAGTAGCGGAAACGATAACTCAGGAGGTGCCGGATCCCCATTCGTCGGCTACAGGAGAACCGGCTCCGCAAATATGGGACGCGGCCAGTGCGCCTGAGAACTACATGCCGGAAAGCCACGCTTTCGACGCAGTGCAGCCGCAGAAGAACTCCTTTGCATGGGGTTTTGCCAGCCTGTTTTTACTTGTTGTCCTGGGGGCGCAGGCGATCTACTTTTATCGCGCCGAGCTTGCTGTGATTGCCCCTGATGCCAGGCCGTATCTGGAACAATACTGCAAGCTATTGCACTGCACTATTCCGCTGCCTCAAAATTCGGGTTTGCTGAATATCGAGTCATCCGAGATGCAAACGGATGCACAGCAAGCTGGCGTCATTACGCTGACTGCCACAGTACGTAATTACGCTCCTTATCCCCAGGTATTTCCGTCGTTTGAACTTACGCTCACCGACCCACAGGAACGGCCTCTTGCAAGCCGTATCTTCGCTCCTGAAAAGTATCTTGAAAAAAATGTGAATCCATCCGGTGGCGTTGCCCCTGATTATGAATTTAACGTAAGGCTTTATCTCGACAGCGGCAATTTGAACGCGGCTGGATATCGGCTGTCTTTATTTTATCCGACCGCTTAATACAACTGGAATTGATCGGAGCTTGGCCCATTTCCAATAGTGGTTGAATTTGAAATGTAATAACAGATCGAGTCATCCTTATAGGCGAAGCGCGATTCGCGCTCATCATCGCTACGTACTTTGATGGCCACCTCCCCAAATTATGGGCTGTGCTAAAAGCGCATTTGGATTAAAATCGAAGTCCATCAAATCAAGCATCCGCTCTCCAAGCAGAATGACATCTGAAACTTTGGTCGAAATCAAGGGCCTGAATTTCTCCTATGGGGAGCGTTCCATCCTGAATGGGATTGACATGACCATGTTTCGTGGCAAGGTCATCGCTATCATGGGTGGCAGTGGTAGTGGCAAGACCACGCTGTTGCGCCTTATCGGCGGTGCGATCCGCCCTTCTGCAGGTTATGTCAAAATTGCCGGCAAGATAGTGCATGAGCTTAAAAGGGATGAGCTTTTCCAGATGCGCCGAAAAATGAGCATGTTATTTCAGTTCGGCGCGCTGTTTACCGATCTGTCGGTATTCGACAACGTCGCTTTCCAGATGAGGGAGCATACCGATTTGTCAGAATCCATGATACGCGACCTGGTGCTGATGAAATTACAAGCTGTCGGTCTGCGCGGGACGCATGATCTGATGCCTGCGCAACTTTCAGGGGGAATGGCGCGGCGCGTGGCATTGGCTCGCTCGATTGCGCTTGACCCGCTGCTCATCATGTATGATGAACCTTTTACCGGGCTGGATCCAATTTCGCTAACCGTAATCGGAAACTTGATCCGCCGTCTGACCGACGCGTTAGGTATGACTTCCATCGTCGTAACGCACGATGTACAAGAGTCTTTGAAGATCGTTGATTACGTTTATTTTATCTCAGAGGGTGTGATCGCAGCGCATGGTACGCCAGCGGAAGTACGCGAATCGGTTGCACCTTTCGTACATCAGTTCGTGTATGGCGAAGAAGACGGTCCTATCCCATTTCACTACCCTGCCGAGGCTTACGCAAGCGATCTGAAGCTGGAGGGTAGTTTTGCCTAGGCGCATCGTTGTCGGCATCCGGGGCGTCGGTCATCGCGTGATAGATAGTATTTGGCGGCTGGGCTATGCCAGCCGCTTTTTCCTACTGACACTGCTGAAGTCAGGCACCAGCTTTCGGCGCTTCGGTCTGATTATCCGCGAACTTTATTTCACGGGTGTACTGTCGCTGATCATTATCGTCGTGTCTGGATTGTTTGTCGGAATGGTGCTGGGTTTACAGGGCTATGAGACGTTGCAGAGATTCGGTGCCGAATCTGCCGTAGGTACGATGGTTGCGCTGTCGCTAGTAAGGGAATTAGGGCCCGTTGTAGCGGCATTATTATTTGCCAGCCGTGCTGGTTCTGCCATTACAGCTGAAATCGGCTTGATGAAGGCCACTGATCAATTGGCCGCGATGGAGATGATGGCGGTGGATCCGATTGCGCGAGTGGTTGCTCCCCGCTTCTGGGCTGGTGTGATTTCTATGCCGTTTCTGGCGGCGCTGTTTTCCGTGGTTGGCGTGTTTGGTGGCTATTTGATAGCAGTTGTGCTTATCGGTGTGGATGAGGGTTCATTCTGGTCGCAAATGCAAAATGCGGTGGATTTTCGGTACGACATTGTCAACGGCGTCATCAAGACTTGTGTTTTTGGGGTGGCGGTGACGGCAATTGCGGTGTTCGAGGGTTACGACGCATCGCCCACGGCTGAGGGGGTGTCCGGCGCGACAACGCGCACCGTGGTGACCTCCGCGCTGGCGATTCTGGGACTGGATTTTGTTTTGACCTCGGTCATGTTCAGGGGAATGAGCTGATGCAGCG
>JBDTWQ010000034.1:0-13009 GCA_040006595.1 Nitrosospira sp. | reverse complement strand
AAGCGTTTCTCAAGCAGCTTGAGAACCATTATTGGGATGAGAGCAACAATCCGGCGTATAAATTATTCCTGGGATAGATGCCAATACGAATTTCCATATCAGGCTTAGCCGACTCAAGCGCATATATTAACGCTTGAGGGTCAGCGGGATAAGATACTTAGGCGTGCTGCGGCTACCTCTCTCGATGTGTTCAATAAAAGACGGCGGCTTTCCGCTCAATAAATCTCGAAAACGATCGTAGAGTAATATGAATATAGGTATATGTTTGTAAATCCTATTTGAAAGGGAAATCATATTAATGGGCCGCACATCGGAACATATAAACCAGGCAATATTCGCCGTAATGGGCATCCTGTTGTTGACTATTCTGAACTTAAGCGACGTGCATGCAAACAGCTTAAAAAACCTGTTCAAGGGTAGCGGTATGGAAGTCGGCGGCTGGATCAATGGTGGAGCAACTTACAATGCGAATAACCCGTCCGATGGTTTCAATGGTGCTGTTACTTTCGCGGATCGGGCTAATCGATTTCAGTTGAACCAATTCAATTTATTTATACAACGCGCCGTGCCGTCGGAAGGCAAAGAATGGGATATCGGAGGCCGTTTCGATTTTCTGTTTGGCACGGACGCCATTTATACCCAGGCTTTCGGCATTTCCGCCTTCGATGAGAATACCGGGGAGCCTTCCGACAGGGGCAACTGGGATCTGAATTTGTGCTGTAAATCGACCCGCACTTATGGGATCGCACTTCCACAGGCCTATTTGGAGGCATATGTGCCGATCGGTAATGGCCTCAATATCAAAGCAGGGCATTTTTATACGCCTCTTGGTTATGAAACAGTTCCTGCTCCCGACAACTTCTTTTATACCCATGCCTATATCCTTAACAGTGGCGAACCATTTACCCATACGGGGTTGCTGGGTAACTATACAGTCAATGCAAATTGGTCCGTTCTGGGCGGTGCAACCACGGGCAGCGCGACCGGTGGCTGGGACGGAGGTTTTGATAAACAGTTGGACAATTGGGGCGGTTTAGGTGGCATCCTTTGGAACAGCGACGATAAAAGAACCTCAGCCACTATCGGCGGAACCTATGGGCAGACAGCAACAAACGACCCCTGGATCATGTATAGCGTCGTGCTACAGCACAGGGTCACTCCCAGAACCCATCTGGTTGTACACCATACTCATGGTTGGGCAAGCAATATTAACCTGGAAAGCGGAATCAAGAATGCCGAATGGTATAGCATTAACACGCATTTAACATATGACCTTCTTCATGATCTGTCCGTAGGCATACGCGCTGAACGGTTCAATGATAGGAACGGTTGGCGTGTCTTTTCGCCTTACCGGGTACTTTCTGCGCTTAATAACAAGGGCGTCAGTTATGCGGGCAACATCCCCTTTATCAGCGCGCCTGCCGATTATTACGCAGTTACGCTGGGTATGAACTGGAAACCCGCGAAAAGAGCGAGAATTGACTGGAAACCAATGCAGAAGCTGAATATTCGGCCAAACATTCGTTATGACAGAGCAGATGGCATTGATATGGCATTCCGGCCGTTTGATGGCAGGAAGGATCAATTTTTGTTCTCGCTGGATGCTACCATCCCGTTCTGATACAAGGTGTTATGATCAGGATGAGTGTTGTCTGCCCATAACGGGGATTCACGAGAGATGAAATGATGTGATGTTTTTTTATTCTTTGAGAGAAGGTATTAAGGGATTGATACCATGTTACTTATGCATAAAAAACTCATGAATTTAACTTTTTATCAAATCCTTATGTCTAGGGAACTAAGGAAATCCACAAATGAAATGTCTGCCAACATGCAGAAGCCAGATGATATTTGCCGTAGCAGGCATTCTATTGTCAATAGTCATGAACTCAACTAACGCTCATGCTAATAACCTGACAAATTTCTTTAAAGATAGCGGTCTGAAGATTGGGGGCTGGATCAACGCTGGAGCGACTTATAATCCGAGTAATCCGGCCAATGGATACAATGGTTCTGTTACTTTTGCTGATCGGGCCAATCGATTTCAGCTAAATCAATTTAATTTATTTATACAGCGCACTGTGATAACCGAAGGCAAGGCGTTCGATATCGGCGGTCGCTTTGATTTCATGTTCGGTACGGATGCGATTTATACCCAGGCTTTCGGTATTCCTTCTTCTGATGTGAATTCCGGGCAGCCGATGAACAGGGGAAATTGGGATCTTAATTTGTGCTGTTCGTCGACACGCACTTACGGCATCGCGCTCCCGCAAGCTTATGTGGAGGCCTATATTCCGGTTGGTAACGGCCTGAACCTCAAGGCAGGCCACTTTTACTCACCAACCGGTTATGAAACGGTCCCAGCTCCTGACAATTTCTTCTATACCCATGCCTATACCTTCAATAATGGTGAACCATTTACTCATGTTGGACTAGTGGGCAACTACGCGGTCAACAAGAACTGGTCGCTCATGGGTGGCGCAATCACCGGCAGCGCCACTGGTGGATGGGATGGCACTTTCGATAAACAACTGGGCAACTGGGGTGGTTTGGGCGGTATTACCTGGACCAGTGATGATATGAGAAGCTCGATTAATGTCACAGGTACTTACAGCGAAACCTCCACACGAAGCAATAAACCCTGGGGTATGTACAACGTCGTACTGCAACACAGGATCACCCCTAAAACCCACTTGGTTTTGCACCATGTCCATGGTTATGCTGGAGGGGTCTTGCTGAACGGATCACCCAAGAATGCTGAATGGTATAGTATCAACACGCATTTGTATTATGATCTCCTGAACGACTTATCTATAGGTATTCGTGGTGAATGGTTTCGTGACAGAGACGGTTTCCGTGTCTTTTCGCCATTTCGGGTGCTTGCTGCTACCGATAGTACAGGATCCAGTTTTGCGGGCAACTTCGCACCCACCGCTGCACCTGCTGATTATTACGAGGTCACGTTGGGCATGAACTGGAAACCGGCAAGAAGACTGAAGATTGACTGGAAACCGATGCAAAAACTGAATATCCGTCCCAATATTCGTTATGACAGAGCAGATGGTATCAATCAGTCATACAGGCCTTTCGATAACAGAAAGGATCAATTCCTGTTTTCCCTTGATGCGATGATCCCTTTTTAGATACGCAGCCAATACCCTGGCCTGACGACGCATAAAGAGAAAGTCGAGAAGCTTGTCGAAGTAATGGATCAGCTCGGTTACAGTGTCAGGAATGCGACGTTGCCGGGGGAGGAAACGGTAATCGAAGCCGATAACTGTGTATTTCACACCATGGCAAAGAAAGATCTTGAGATTTGCCACCTGGACAGGGGGCTGATGGAAACCTTTACTGACAGCAAGGTTGAGTAACACGAATGCATGGCTCGCGGTGGAAACGTGTGCCGATTCAAACTCAAGTCTAAAGCGGAATAATCCTTTAGATTATCTTCCTTCTCCTCGAAATGCGATTTATAGAAGGCATTTCGCACAGCATCCGCCTACAAAAATCATAATAGGCATCTCTGAAAAGTAAATCACCATTCAATTCTCTCGCGATGTAATGGGGTGCTGCCTACGCAAGATACGCAGATACCTATTGCGTCAAAAATTAAGAGGCCGCCGAGACCATAGCGACGTTTATGAGAAGGACGATTGCAGCCATCCGCTGACAGAAAAGCAACACAAATCGGAAGTTAGGGGCAGTATGGCACGCATATCATTCACATAAATGTGACCATAATTCTTGGCCGATTAAAAATTTTCATTGGCTCGCCTGCTTATTTACATTCGAGTAGTTGCAAATCAAATAATTCACAAAATATTAACAAAAACATCACATATTATTAACATATGCCATGTTACGTTTAAAAAAACGCAATACCTGTTCTCTTTGTAGTGTTTTTATCTAGAGGAAATCATACATGACATGCCTACAAAAACAAAAAAGCAGGGGTCGGATGGTATTTGCCTTCGTGGGCAGTCTTTTAGCGACGACTTTGGATTCAACCAATGCTCAAGCTAATACTGCGATGGATTTATTTAAAAACAGTGGCATAAGAGTAGGCGGCTGGATCAATGGTGGAGCAACTTTCAATCCAGGTCAGACCACCGGATTTAATGGGCCGGTCACTTTCGGTGATCAGGCTAATCGGGCCCAGTTGAATCAATTTAATATATTCATACAGCGCGCTGTAGTGGCGGAGGGCAGTTCATGGGATTTCGGGGGCCGTTTCGATTTCATGTTCGGTTCTGATGCCATTTTTACGCAGGCGTATGGCGTTCCGGCATTCGATGTGAATTCCGGTCTACCGTTGAACAGAAGTAATTGGGATCTCGATTTGTGTTGTGCCTCAACTCGCTACTATGGTATCGCACTCCCACAAGCTTATGCGGAGGCCTATGTGCCGGTTGGTAATGGCCTGAACGTCAAGGTAGGACATTTTTATACGCCAATCGGTTATGAGTCGGTTCCGGCAACAGATAATTTCTTTTATACCCATGCCTACACCATGCAATATGGCGAGCCCTTTACCCATACTGGCGTGCTGGGTAACTATAAGGTCAGCAAGAATTGGTCCGTCTTAGGAGCGACAACCACCGGCAGCGCTACCGGCGGGTGGGATGGCGGTTTTGATAAACAGTTGGGTAACTGGGGTGGTATAGCTGGTATCACCTGGACCAGCGATGATATGGGAAGTTCGGCCAATCTCAGCGGAACCTATGGCCAGACTTCTACTCGAAGCAATGAGCCTTGGGGGTTGTACAGCCTGGTGTTGAAACACAAAATTACCCCCAAAACTCATTTTGTTTTTCAACACGACCATGGTTATGCCGGCGGGGTTTTGTTGAATAACGAGAATGTGAATGCCCAATGGTATGGCATCAACACGCACCTGTACTATGACCTCACCCCTGAGTTATCGGTGGGTATGCGTGCTGAATGGTTCCGCGATAGGGACGGTTTCCGTGTCTTTTCGCCTGGCCGCGTGTCTGCTGCCACTAACAACCAAGGATTTAGCTATGCTCTAGGATCGGGGCGCGTCAACAATAGCACCAGTATGCCTGCCGATTATTATCAGATAACTGTGGGTATGAATTGGAAAGCGGCAAAGACACTCAAGATTGACTGGAAGCCGATGCAAAAGTTTAACGTTCGCCCGAACGTTCGGTATGACAATGTGGACGCTCTTCACGGTGCAGTCTACAAACCCTTTGGGGGGCATAAAGACCAAGTCGTGCTATCCCTCGATTTCATGTTGCCATTCTGATCTAGGTATAAGGCGGACCTTCGCTGGGACTTCTCGGCAAATCACCCAATGTGATCACCTAATCGTAAAATCATTCTCATATGGGGAATCCCGGCATCTATGAACTCATCCCCCACAGTTTGAAAACCAAATCTGGCATAAAACCCCTTAGCATATGTCTGCGCGTTCAAAGCTATCTGCTGCATATGCCGCTTTCTCGCTTCCTCCAGCAAGCGCAGCGCTAGAGCACTTCCCACGCCTTTGCGCCGCCATCCCTTCAGCACCGCCATGCGACCGATAACGCCACTCAGTAACAATCGGGCCGTGCCAACAGGATTTCCCGCCGAATCCATTGCAAGTATATGAATGCAGTTCGCATCCAACTCATCCCACTCCAATTCGACCGGGACATGCTGTTCGTGGATAAAAACCTCTTCGCGTATGACACGTAATGCCCAGCCATCGTCTTGCCAACTTGCTACTTGAACCGTGTAGATATCCGTGTTTACCTGACTCATACATTTCCGATTTGTTCCGGCTGAGCTGAGATCAGGACGGGTCGGTAATCAAGTTCATAAGTCAGCTATTCAAAAGGATGCCGGAGCACAATGGTTTCTTCCCGATCTGGTCCGGTTGATATCATATCTATTGGTACCTCGCAAACCTCCTCCATACGCCTCAGATAATTCTGCGCTGCTTTGGGTAGCCGTTCAAAATTCCTGATTCCGACGGTACTGTCCAACCACCCCGGCATTTCCTCGTAGACCGGCTCGCAATAGGCCAATTCTTCCGCACCCACTGGCAGGATACTGCTGAATTTCGCTCCGTCGTCGCCATTGCCAGTCAATTTGTAACCCACACCGATACGCAGGGTTTCGACGCCATCCAGTACATCCAATTTTGTAACACACAGCCCGGAGACACCATTAATTTGAACGGACCTCTTTAATGCGGCGGCATCAAACCAGCCGCAACGGCGCGGCCGCCCCGTAGTGGCGCCAAATTCCTTGCCGCGTTTAGCCAAATACCTGCCCACATCATTGTCGAGCTCGGTTGGGAAGGGCCCCGCACCCACCCGCGTGGTATATGCCTTGGTAATGCCTAACACATAATGCAGCATTTGCGGGCCGACCCCACTTCCAGTGGTAGCGGCGCCGGCAATGCAATTGCTCGACGTAACAAAAGGGTAAGTACCGTGATCGATATCAAGCAGTGTTCCTTGCGCACCTTCAAACAGCAGACTGCTGCCGGCCTTGTTGGCTTCAAACAAAAGCCGCGGCACATCCGCCATCATTGGCTTGATACGTTCCGCCAAGGCTAGAGTGTCATCCATGGTTTGCTGAAAGTCTACCACCGGTGCATGAAAGTAATTCTTCAGCACGAAGTTATGATAGTCGAGCATCTCGCCTAGTTTGGCGGCGAAACGGTCACGGTGAAATAAATCCTGCAGGCGTACCGCGCGTCGTGCCACTTTGTCTTCATAGGCAGGACCGATACCGCGTCCCGTGGTACCGATTTTATCGGTTCCCCTGGCTGTTTCCCGAGCGTTATCAAGTGCGCTGTGGCACGGCAGAATAAGCGGACAGGCTTCACTGATGCGGAGCCTTCCCTGCACATCGACCCCTGCTCGTTCCAGCATAGCCACTTCGTCCAGCAATGCCTGTGGAGACACGACTACTCCATTGCCAATATAACAGGCAACGGAGTCACGCAATATTCCAGAAGGAATTAGATGCAATACGGTTTGCTTACCGGCGATGACCAGGGTATGCCCTGCATTATGACCACCCTGGAAGCGGACCACGCCTTGAGCGTGATCTGTGAGCCAATCCACTATCTTGCCTTTGCCCTCATCGCCCCATTGAGTGCCAATAACAACCACATTCTTAATCATGTCTGCTAATTATCACAATAAGCCTGCCAGTCTAAAAAAGGAGACAGGTATTCCTTTGAATATTTTCGGGGTCTGCATGCAGAAATTTAAGTTAGATCTGTTCTATGATCCAAACCCCACCTTGCAATACCAGCCTTCTGTCACAGTTGAACGTATTCTGCTCACTCTCATGCCCCGGCAATTCAACCACCACTATCTGACCCTCATTTCGAAGCTGCTCAATCGTCTGCCGCAAAGCGTCCTCGCCCCTTACGTAAGGGGCGAGGATTCCTCTGGGATAGAGATCGGGTTTGACTAAACTCGATAATTCCCGCAGATCCATACTGAAACCTGTAGCCGGACGAGCTCTCCCGAACGCTTTACCAACATCGTCATAACGCCCGCCAAGCGCGATCGCATTGGGACAGTTGGTGGTATAAGCCGCGAACACCATACCGCTGTGATAGTGGTAGCCCCGCAGATCAGCAAGATCGAATGCCAGCGTATCCACCACAGATTTCAACTCTTCACCCACTACTTCCAGTTCGTCCAGCGCTGTTCGGATCTCAGGATAATCTGGGAGGGATCTACGCGCGAGCGTCAGTATGCTGCTGTCACCGTATAATTCCGGCAACAGCAACAACGCCTCTCGCGCGCGCATATCCACATGTTTACTCAGTCCAGCGCAAAGTCTATTCAGCTCGCAGATATCTTTGGTCTGCAATACACCAAATAACTCTGTCTCCAGCTCAAGGGGAATCCCTGCGCCTCTGATCAGGCCACGAAATACGGCAACATGGCCAAGATCGAGATGAATTTTGCCTATGCCGGCGATTGCCAGAGATTGCAGCATAAGCCGCTGGACCTCCAGATCACTTTCCAGTCCCGTATGACCGTAAAGTTCTGCACCGATCTGAAGCGGCTCGCGAG
Organism: Nitrosospira sp.; assembly: GCA_040006595.1. GTDB lineage: Bacteria > Pseudomonadota > Gammaproteobacteria > Burkholderiales > Nitrosomonadaceae > Nitrosospira. Next base: position 4,958 of record JBDTWQ010000034.1, on the reverse strand, counting down.
TCCGGGTCAATCCCGACGGCAGGGTGTGCAACACGCTACCAGCGTAACAAAGGCGGGTAATCCCCTTATGGTTCAGTAAGTGCGCGTCGATACGCGCAGTCTGAGGTGTCATATCCGCGCGCAGTCCCATCATGCGGCCACTCAACTGGTCCACCACTTTGAACATACGCAAATCCGTGTCGCCGCCGCTACCAGAGAGCAATGATTCCACATATTCCAACAACGGCGGGCCAACCAGTTCGTAACCATGAACTAATAGCCAGTCCATGATGCGCCGCCGCATCTTCTCGATGCGCAACGCCTCGGCGGGCAGGATATCCTCAATGTATTCAGGAAGAATCCATTTACGCATGTTTGTAATCAGTCACATCTCAAGAGAAGTACGATGCGAAGCCTAGTTTACGAGGTAAAGCAGCAGCAATCCCGCCAGCATGGAGGTTAGGCCGATGAAACGTATCTGGCCGTCGTCAATTTCGGTCAGTTTCCTGAAAGTTTCACGCCAAACACCAGGTATCAGAAACGGAAGAAGCCCTTCTATGACCAGCATCAGGGCAAATGCAATTAACAAAGTGTCCCACATGTCGCCATAACCTCAGTAGGCACTTCAATAAATTCAAGGTTCTAAGTGAGCTCTTTTATCAATCGAAAATACCAAAGAAATAGCAGGGCAACAGTATGCGGTTAATATGTACCGGAATATTTCGCAAGCCCCGGTAGTGGATCAGATTCGTAACTCCTGTTCAAAACCGAATTTAAGATTTCCGATACTATTTCGCGCTCCGGCCCGGATTCTTCAAATATTTAAAAAATTCCGAATTAGGCTCTAAAACCATCATGTCGCCCTTGTTTTTGAAGCTCTGCTTATACGCTTCTATGCTGCGGTAAAACGAATAGAACTCCGGGTTAGGCTGAAAAGCGCTGGCATAGATTGCTGAAGCCTTAGCATCCCCCTCGCCCTTTACCTCTTGAGCCTTCCGATAAGCTTCTGCAAGGATTACTTCGCGTTGCCGGTCGGCATCAGCGCGAATTTTTTCGGATTCCGCCGCGCCGGTCGAGCGCAACTCGTTGGCTACGCGTTTCCGTTCCGCTTCCATTCTGCGGTAAACCGATTCGCTCACCTCCTGCGGCAAGTCCACCCGCTTTAGACGCACATCCACGACTTCCACCCCGATCTTGCGGGCATCAGCATCGGCTTTCTGACGCATGATCTCCATGATTTTGTCGCGTTCACCGGAAACCACGTCATGAACCGTCCGATTCCCGAATTCATCACGCAGGCTTGAATTCACCGTTTGTGACAGGCGGGTCTGCGCCAACATTTCATCTCCACGTACGCTGATATAGTATTGTTTTACATCAATGATGCGCCACTTTACGAACAAATCCACCAGCACATTCTTTTTTTCCGAGGTTATAAAACGTTCCGGTTCGGCCGTATCCATAGTCAGAATACGCGAGTCAAAATAACGCACGTTCTGTGCCAGGGGGATCTTGAAGTACAGACCTGGCGAAGTTTTCACATCGACCACTTCACCCAGCTGAAACAGAATTGCTTGCTGGCGCTGATCCACGATATACAGTGAGGAACTGGCAAGAAGAAATAGCGCAACAACAACACCCAGCAACGTCGAGGTATAGTTTTTCACTTATCTTGTCTCCCTTTCACGACCGCGAAATGCTTCGCGCGTACGAGCAGCGTCAGGTACGGCCTCTGCCGCGGCCGCAGGCAACGCCTCCGGCGCCAGAGTAGACGGAGATGAAGATCCACTCATTTGTATCAATTTATCAAGTGGCAAGTAAAGCAGATTATTGCCGTTTTTCTGATCGACAAGTATTTTGCTAGTGCTGGAAAGCACCTGCTGCATCATATCCAGATAAAGACGATCACGGGTTACGCCGGGCGCTTTGTTATATTCCACGAGAACCTGTTTAAAACGGCTGGCATCACCCTCAGAGCTGACGATTACCCGTTGCTTGTATCCTTCAGACTCTTCCAGCAGACGTGCGGCATTACCTTTGGCTTTCGGAATAACGTCGTTAGCATAGGCCTGACCTTCATTTTTCTGCCGCTCTCTATCCTGGCCCGCCTTGACCGCATCGTCAAATGCTGCCTGTACTTGCTCCGGCGGCTGCGCATTCTGCATAGTCACTTTACTGATAGCAATCCCTATTTTGTAACGATCGAGAATATCCTGCATCAGTTGCGTTGCCTTGGCTGCCACCTGTTCGCGCCCTTCGTATAATACGAAATCCATCTTGCTTTTACCGATAATTTCACGAATGGCGGTTTCTGCTGCCTGCAGCACTGCGTTTTCCGGTTCGCGGTTATTAAACAGGAATTCCTCAGGATTCTTAAGAATATATTGCACGGCAAACTGTATATCGATGATATTTTCGTCATCGGTCAACATCAGTGATTCTTTCAGCACTTTACTTCTTACATTGTTGCGATAGCCGATTTCCACTGTGCGCACTTGGCTCACATTAACGGTTTCCACTATTTCAACAGGATATGGCAAGTGCCAACGCAAGCCCGCCTGGGTAGTTTCCACATATTTTCCAAAACGCAGCACAAGACCTCGCTGGCCTTCGTTGACTATGTAAAATCCGCTCGATACCCATAGCAACAAGAGCAGCCCGGCAAGCAAGCCAATGCTGCTGCCATAACGCCTGGGGCTGCCGCCACCGGATCCCTCGCCACCGCCTGATCCGTTCCCACCACCGCCTTTACGTTTAAAAAGACTGTTGAGTTTCCTGTTGAAATTACGCCACAGTTGATCCAGATCGGGTGGACCGGAATTACCTTTTTTTCTCCCCCACTGAGGATCGTTTAATCCCATGATGATTCCTATTTTTTCTGTTTAATATAGATACAACCATCAAACGGCATGGTAAAAAATTCCCAATTTCAGCTATGTAGAAATACAAATCGTACGCGTTGATTTGTCTATTCAATAATTAAATGTGGCGTATCTGCTAACTACGTTTCCGAATTCTGATTGCTCCTCACATCGTTGCAAAGCGCGCTCTTCAATTGCTTCGGACAGCGACAGCTTAATAAACTCCAGCCCTTCGCCGGTTTTCGCGCTCAATCGAATCTGTGCGATTCTACCATACTCATCACGCCCATAACCCGCTTCGCCCGTCGATAAATTGATCAGATCTATTTTGTTGAGTACCAGTATTTGCGGGATCGAGTCGGCGCCAATTTCTTTCAGCACTTTGTTTACTTCATCGATCTGCTCACCCCGGCTGGGACTGCCTGCATCCACAACATGAAGCAATATATCAGCCTGCACTGTTTCCTCAAGCGTAGCGCGGAACGCAGCAACAAGCGTATGGGGTAAGTCGCGAATGAAACCCACCGTGTCGGAAATCACGACCTGCCCGTGATTCGGGATAAACAATTTGCGAGTGGTAGCATCCAAGGTGGCGAATAGCTGATCGGCGACGTAGGTATGTCCGTGGGTAAGGCTATTAAACAGGGTGGACTTGCCGGCGTTGGTATAGCCGACAATGGAAACCGATATTACCTGAGCGCGTTGCCGGGAACGACGCTGTACTTGACGCTGCCGTTGAAACTTTGCGAGCTTTTCCTTAAGCACTTTAACCCGCTTCCAGAGCAATCGCCGGTCCGTTTCCAGCTGGGTTTCGCCAGGACCCCGCAAACCTATACCACCCTTTTGCCGCTCCAGGTGTGTCCAACCGCGTACCAAGCGAGTGGCGAGATGCTCAAGTTGTGCCAATTCCACCTGCAACTTACCTTCGTGGCTTTTGGCGCGCTGGGCAAAGATATCTAAAATCAGGCTGGTGCGATCTATCACGCGGCACCTGAGACGCTGCTCCAGGTTACGTTGCTGGGCGGGAGAAAGGTCATGATTGAAAATCACCAGCGATGCGCCGGTTTGTTCTAATGCCAGCGTAATTTCGTCCACCTTGCCACTGCCCGCGAAGGTGGCAGGATCAGGTCGGGAGCGTTTTCCCTTGACCACCGCGGAAATTGCAAGCCCATCACTCGCGGCTAATTGCCGTAGTTCCTCCAGATTCTCAGCATAATCGCCGTCGCAAAAATCGAGACTGACCAGCACAACGGTGCTGGCATTGGGCACGTTACCGGTGGGACGATCAAGCATCAGGTGTGGCAGGTCCCTCAAATGGAATAGTGACAGCCCTGGCGGGGACAACGGTCGATATTGCGTGCTTGTACACCATCTGGGTGACGGTGTTCTTCAGCAGCACCACATACTGATCAAATGAATCGATATGCCCTTGCAGCTTAATACCGTTTACCAGATAAATCGATACGGGAATATGCTCCTTTCGCAAAGTATTCAGAAATGGGTCTTGTAACAATTGCCCTTTTGCGCTCATGGGTGACTCCATATTTTAATTATTCAAAAGATAACTCTACTTGATTTTCAGGAGTAAATCCATATTCTTGGATGAAAGGCAAAACAGGGGAACAAAACAGAGGATTCTATAAACTTAAATCCGGCAGTTGCCCGCTCATTTATCAGGTTATAGCTATGATAAATAAAAATATTTTTTGCTAGTCGACCCTCACCTCCTGGGTGACCCCGCTACAGGGCATATTGCGCGGTTTTTGCGGCGCATGGCAGCATGCAACTCCTTGGAATGAGACGCCCCCGAGTGTCGCACGAGGGACCCCGCGAAGCGAGGATCAGCCAGCGCAGGGGATGCTGCGACCGCGTTTCATGGCGCCCGCATCCCGCTGCGGGGTCGCACCATTCCGCGTCGTTGCGCCTCGCCTGCACCCCAAAAACCACACACTCCGCCCCGTCCAACTGCCGGATTTAGGATAAATTGAATCAGAACGGCAAGCAATAATTTTCCTCAGGCTAATCCATGAACAACTGAACCAACAGGGATAATGACAATGGGGGAAAAGTATTTACTATCTTATGAGCAATTGCCGCAATCGTCGAATGGCTTGAATT
>JBDTWQ010000033.1:0-4412 GCA_040006595.1 Nitrosospira sp. | reverse complement strand
CCAGCGGACGATTGCTGGGCGGCGAGCCCTGGATGCTGGTCGTGCCGCCAATCAGTGCGCGGATCTCGGCATAGGCGAGCAGCTCTACCGGCGTCGCCTCGATAAGGGCATAGGCGGGCCAGGTCACGCTCTCCGGATAGGTCGGCCGTGTGGGCCATATATCATGATGCGGGAAGGGCACGGTACGATTGGGTTCCACCCAGAGGGGAAGTGTCGCGTACGCGAGATGACTGTGCAAGTCGACAAATCCGGGGATGACAAGATCGTTATCGACATCCGCCACCGGCGCCGTCTCGAACCCCGCCGGACCTTGGGCGGAACCTTTGGTAACGGCGGCGATGTGGCCATCATCCCCGATCCATACCTTGCCCTGGAAGGTCGCGGTCTCGCTCGATGCGACTTTCGGAGCGCGGCTAAGCGGAACAATGCGGCCGGCAACGACGAGGCTCATAGGATCGTGGGACGCAACCCTAAGCGGGAAGCACACCCTTGGGTACGCGCACGACAATAGTTCTGCGCTTCTCCAGCGGGCTCTCGCCCTTTCGGGCCGCCCAGCCTTCCTCAGTGCGCATCCAGGCCGGGGTGCCCGGCGGCAGGTCGTCCGGCCAGATATCCGGCAGATCCCCGGCGGTGAAGGCGGGTCCGTACAAAACAAGGGGTATCGTTGCATCGGGGTGGTGAATGACCGGCATGAGCGCCTGCAGTCCATCGTTCCAGTTCTCGAGCATTTTCGTCACCGCCACCTGTCGCTCCGCGTTCGTATGAGCGGAACTCTCCGGCCAGGTCGGATGCGTCAAGTGTTGAAAAAACAATGGAGCACGCCCGGCTGCATCTGCGGAAGAGAGCCAGGCCTGCCATGCCGTATTGGCGAGTCCGCCGAAAGCCACTACCGCCTCAATAGGGCTCTGATCCAGAATGGCCGCAATCCAGCGGTTGCGGTAGGCCGTAATTGCAGCGTCTCCTATATGCCTGCTACCCCCGCCCTGACCGTAGACACTATAGAGAAAAGTGTTAATAAAAACGTAGCTGCGAGTAATACCCAGACGCTGCAGGAAACCTTGCGCGCGCTTGCCCGCGGTGCCGACGAGAATACGCCGCGCGACTACTTCGTGCTGCGCAGGGTCCTGGCCAATGATGAGTATGCGGGCACTTCCATCCAGCCGGCCCCGATGAAAAATCGGACCCCATTCCACCCGGAAATCAGCGATGGGATAGACGTCTTCTGCGGGATACTCCGAGACAAGCTTGACGAACGGCTGTTTGTAATAGCCACGATCAAAAGCAATAGACATGGATGCCCCGAGGTTAACTGCCGTTGCCGCATGCCTATGATATCTTCATGCCCTGCGGCTGACCGCTCTACGTGCCTGACATACGTACTGGTAACCCAACAATCGAGTCTCAGCTCTTTCATCCGCTAATTGTCAGCCAGGACCGCGCTAATATACCCTGCTTTCTTGCGAAAGTCCGGCTGCATTCCCGGACGATATTCTCGAAGAACAGGAATTGCAACCTCCCCTTGCAACCCCTGCCCAACCGAAAATTTACGCTCAACATAATGATGTGTCAACGATGCCTTCGCACCGTCACTGAGCCGGTGCTTTGGTAAGCTCCATGAGTTGATTGAGCAGCACTTTCTTCTGCTCGGCTAATTCGGTATAACGCGAATATAAGCGGTTGAGGTCACGGGTGTATTGCTCAATACGTTCCTGTCGCTCCCGCTGCAACCGGACGGTGTCGTCATAGCTTACTGGGGCGTTGTCCCTCAAGCCACCCATCGCATAGGGGTATTGCACCGTAGAGGAAGGAGTCTGTATGGCCTGTGGAAAGTTCTCCTGTATGTCATTACGCCGCAGCTCCTGCGTCATCTGGAATTGCTGGTAAACGGCTTGTTGTTCCTGCTGCACCTGATTCAATGCCAATTCCAGTTGCGCGATGCGAGGATCCTGTTGTGGAAGACTCGGAGCAGTCTGCGCCAGCACCAAGCCTGCGAGACCTGAACTGAGTACAAGCAGGGCAAGTATTATCGGTTTCATGACTCCTCCGTGGTTAATTGCCCTGTGCCGGCAGGTGATGTCACGGACAGGCTCACTTGGTTAGTATGACTGAAAAATCAGGGTACCGCGAACGAACAGAATCTCAACATTCGAAGGGGAACTGATTCAGGCCGGGGGCATCGGGTAACGAATTCCGTTTCCTCCACCATCATGATAACCTTTATTACCGACGCTCGATTATCAGGTCTTTATCAGACCCATTACGTTTCAACCTGCGCAGGCTCACTCCGCACTTACACTATTTACGAGTATATTATGTCCGACGATAATCCCTATGCAGATGCCCAACCGCCGTGGGTACAGCAGCCCCTTAAAGCAAAAAAAGGGCGTGGGGCGGTATCGAATATGCAAGGGCGCTATGAAATGCTGGCACGGGAAGCCATTGATGATGGCTGGTCGCAGGATACCACCGAGGCTGATGTGGAGGTTGATGATAGCGGCGACGCCAACAGCAATGCCAGCGCGGAAGCCGATAACGCTCCACCCTTGAAAACACAGGTCACCGAGGAGCGGGCCAAGACCATCTTAAGCCGCAACCAGTCTCCCGATGTACCGTTCAGCGTTTCGCTCAATCCTTATCGTGGCTGCGAACATGGTTGCATTTATTGCTTCGCGCGCCCCACGCACAGTTATCTCGGCTTGTCGCCCGGGCTGGATTTCGAGAGCAAAATTTTCGCCAAGATCAACGCACCCGAGCTGTTAAGGCGCGAACTGGCGAAAGCGTCCTACGTGCCTGAGCCGATTGCGCTAGGCGTCAACACCGATGCCTACCAGCCGTGCGAGCGCGCACTACGGCTGACACGGCGTGTGCTGGAAGTGCTGCATGAGTGCGAACATCCGGTGGCGCTGATTACCAAATCCGCGCTGATCGAACGCGACATCGATCTATTGGCGGAGATGGCGTCCAAACGGCAGGCTGCAGTTGCGATAACGCTCACCACGCTTGACCACGCGATTGCACGCACCCTGGAGCCCCGCGCGGCGGCACCGTCACGCCGGCTGCGCACCATCCGCACCCTGACCGATGCGGGAATTCCGGTCGGCGTCAGCATAGCGCCGGTGATTCCTTTCGTTACCGAGCCCGATCTGGAACGAGTAATGGCCGCAGCGGCAGAAGCCGGCGCCATCAATGCCAGCTATGTGGTGCTGCGCCTGCCCTGGGAAGTGAGTCCCCTATTCCGGCAATGGCTGCAAGCGCACTTTCCCGATCGTGCGCAGCGCGTCATGAACCGGATAAAGGATATGCGCGGCGGCAAGGACTACGACGCTACATTCGGCAAGCGCATGCATGGCGAAGGCATATGGGCCGACATGATCCGTCAGCGCTTCGAGAAAGCTGTCGTGCGTCTCGGCATCGGCGTGCGTTCAGGCCGCTTCAAATCTCTGGATACCTCGCGCTTCCGCCCACCGTCTGCAACTTCAACAGTAATGCCAACTGCCATGTCCATGGTGAACCGTGCAAAGGGAAAGAATAAGAAAGGTAGCTCGGGTAAGCAGTTCGAGCTTTTCTAATCCCCTCATTACCTCTTAATTTTCCGCAGGATGGGCGGGGCGCAGCCCTAATCCATCACTCAGCCATCACCCCGCCATCACTCCGTTCGTTCCACACCACACAAATCCCCTTTAATTCCCGACTGCATCCAGCCTGACCCTGAGCTTGATGCGTCGTATCACCTGTATTCTTGATGGGTACGCCGCGCTCCCCCAATCCTACGATTAACCAGGCCCTGTTACGTCGATAAGCAGCCCTTCCATTGCGTCCATTTCCAACTGCTTCCACAAACACTTACCCTTGCTTTCACGTTCAATCATTTCCAGCTGCTGCGCGTGGGCTTCCACTTCCTCCGCCGTAGGGGCAAGCACTACCAATTGCAAATCGCCCAGGCTGGCGATGGTATCAAGCGCAGACAGGTCTTCCAGTTCCATCAGCAGGCTATCCTGACCCCGCGTCATGGCGAGATAGACTTCCGCCAGCAGTTCCGCATCCAGCAGCGCACCATGCAGCGTGCGCCTGGAATTATCCACCTCGTAACGTTCGCACAGGACATCCAGATTGTTGCGCTTGCCGGGATGCAAATCCTTGGCCATTTTCAAGGTATCGGTGACCGAATGGCAATATTCGCTCAATGGCTGTAACTCGACCAATCCAAACTCACGATCGAGAAACGCTACGTCGAACGAGGCGTTGTGCATGATGAGCTCCGCGCCCTCGACAAACTCCAACAGTTCATGGACAACATCACGGAATTTCGGCTTATCCAGAAGAAATTCAGTGGTCAATCCATGGACCTGTAACGCGCCAGCCTCGATCTCCCGTTCGGGATTCAGGTAACGGTGAAAGCGACGGCCCGTCAA
>JBDTWQ010000032.1:0-12688 GCA_040006595.1 Nitrosospira sp. | reverse complement strand
CGCCGATCCAGGCAGTCGAAATAAATCGAGGCATCGAGCGCTGATCGGCTGCGTTGCGCTTGCCAGATCATTTCCGCAAGACATTCCATGACCTGATGCATGGCATCGTGTTCGTTGCCGGTCTCCTTCAGCAGGCGTTCAAACCGTTTTAGAATTCCTGCAGGCTGGTCTATCGAGAGCTGTTCCTTGATGGCGATATGCATACTCATATGCAAGAAAGGATTGGTATCGCCCATCTCAGGCAAATAGTCCTTGTCATGGTAGCGCTCCGTGTCGTCAAGCATGACCTGATATTCCGGATGCAGCAAAATGACCTCAAGCGCCATGTCTTCCATACCGGAAAGCATTTCTCGCTGGCGGTATTTGCGCCAGGTATCGAAGAAGAACTGGCGCGCCTGTTCTCTTGAGGGATTAAACATTTAAAAGAAATGCCAGTATTGAAAGGAGATGATCTTTCTTCAAACTTTTTTCCTCAAAGGTTTTTTTCCTTGTACTCGCACAAATCATTAATGATGCATATAGCGCATTCCGGTCTCCTCGCCTTGCATACATAGCGCCCATGTAAAATAAGCCAATGATGGGCGTCGTGACGGAATTCCTTGGGTATGGATTTTAAAAGTTTCAATTCCACTTCCAGGACGGTTTTACCCCGTGCAATTCCGGTACGGTTTGCGACGCGAAAAATGTGAGTATCCACTGCAATAGTGGGCTCTCCAAATGCGGTGTTCAATATTACATTGGCAGTCTTGCGTCCCACACCGGGCAATTCTTCCAGCTGTTCCCGAGTTTGTGGCACTTTGCCGTCATAATGTTGAATGAGCAGGCGGCAAGTAGCTAGAATATTCTTTGCTTTCGTTTTATATAATCCGATGCTTTTGATGACGTCCCGCAAACCGGCTTCCCCTAAGGCGAGGATTTTCTCCGGCGTGTTGGCCTTGGGGAACAGTTTTCGGGTTGCCAGATTCACGCTTTTATCAGTAGCCTGGGCGGAGAGCACCACGGCTATCAGCAATTCGAATGGTGAGTTGTACTCCAGCTCGGTAGTAGGATGAGGATTAGCCGCCTTGAAGCGGGTGAAAATCTCGCGGCGTATGGTTGAATTCATGAGTTAGAGAGAAAGAAGCACGTTATGGATCAGGTGTTATCATTTTTCTTTAGTTAATTGAGGCCGGCCAGCCATGGCACGTTGCAGTGCAGCCTGAATGGCGGCCTTCTTGAGTTCGCCAGCTGAGGAAACATTTACAGGTTTCACTGCTCCGGTTTTTTGTGCGTATCTTCCCTCCTGCTCCTGTTTCTCACGCTCAAGCCTCTGCAACCTGAGCTGGTAACGCGTGCGTGCGCGATTGGCAGCTTTCTTTTTTTCGCCTTCGTGCGTCAACAAATCATCGATCATGACATAGCGTTTTGTCCCGGCGCTACTGACTTGTTCCCGTGACGGAATCATGCTAATGCAATCCACCGGACATGGCGCGATACAGAGCTCGCAGCCGGTGCATTCCATGGTGATCACAGTATGTAGCTGCCTGGCTGCACCGGCTATGGCATCGACCGGACAGGCCACGATGCAAAGCGTACAGCCAATACAAACCTGCTCGTCGATTAGCGCCACCGCCTTCGGTTTTGAGACTCCGTGTGCAGTATTTAGCGGTATCGGACTTACTCCCAGCAACTTGGCCAGTTTGCGGATACCTTGCTCGCCGCCGGGCGGGCACTGGTTTATGTCGGCACGACCTTCAGCAATGGCCGTTGCATAAGGTTTGCAGCCAGAGAAGCCGCATTGACGGCACTGTGTTTGCGGCAGAATGGAATCGATTTCCGCTATCAGCATGTTTTCTCTCATTCTGTACGCGAGCGTGAGAAATCCGCCGCATCTGGTAAGCATATTGCCTTCGCCACCTCGCGTACCAAGTGGGGACCACGATAAATCAGGCCGCTGTAGATCTGTACCAGGCTTGCGCCAGCGTCGATTTTTTCCTTTGCATCCTCCGCGCACATAATGCCGCCTACGCCGATGATGGGTAGCGCTCCTTGCAACACGGCGTGTAAATGACGGATGACCGCAGTAGCACGTTGCGTGAGCGGGCTCCCGCTCAATCCCCCGGTCTCGCGTGCATGAGGCAGTGTTTCCACGCCGGCTCGGGAAAGGGTAGTATTAGTGGCGATAACCCCATCAATTTGGTGTTTCATCAGCAGCACCGCGACGGATTCGATTTGCTGAGGTTCCAGATCAGGCGCAATCTTCACCACCAGGGGTGTGTATTTGGCATGTTTATCGGCAAGTTCTTTTTGTTTCGATTTCAGCACATCCAGTAGATAATCCAACTCCTCGGCATTTTGCAGTTGGCGAAGTTGAGGCGTATTAGGTGAGGAAATGTTGACAACAACGTAACTGGCATAGCGATAAACCTTGTGCAAGCATGTCAGATAATCATCAGCGGATTTTTCCACCGGTGTATCAAAGTTCTTGCCAATATTGATACCTAATATGCCATGGTAATTCGCATTCCTGACATTGGCCACCAGTTTGTCGACACCGTGATTATTGAAACCCAGACGGTTGATAATGGCGTTTGCTTTAGGGATACGAAACAGACGCGGCGGGGCATTTCCCGGCTGGGGGCGAGGCGTGACTGTACCGATTTCGATAAAGCCGAAACCCAGCGCAGCAAGTGCCTCGATGTGCTCACCATTTTTATCCATTCCGGCCGCCAGACCGACAGGGTTGGGAAAATCAAGACCCATGGCACTGCGGGGCTGACAAGTTATCGGATCACCGGCAAGCAGGCCGAACCGGTGAGCTTTCTCGATCGCATTGAAGGTGACGCGATGAGCCGTTTCAGGGTCGAGACTAAATAACAATGGGCGAAGTAAAGAATAGAGCATAGTTCAATTTTAACCCGGAAAATGTAACCAGTCTGTTAAACAGTTGTCTTAGCCAGCGACATAGAAACAATCGTGCACACGAAGAGATCGAGGAGCTGAACCTGATAGTTTCCCTCGAGTTGGCTATTTTTTTTACAAATGAAATTTATTAATGTAACTACAGCTGATTCGTTATTATCTATATTGATCGTGAACAGAGGCATTATGAAGCTGGCTAGTTTTTCTCTTATTTTGATTCTTATGACATTTGGCACGCAGACTCATGCCATTACCGAATGGGATACGCTCAATGAAGAAGTGGAATCACTTTATCAGCAGGGAGACTATAACCGTGCAACCGCAGTGGCGAAGAAAGCGCTGCAAGCGGCCGAACAAACCCTGGACCCGGGTCACCCTGACGTCGCTACAAGTTTGAATAGCCTTGCGCTGTTGTATAACGCCCAAGGTCAATATACACAGGCCGAGCCGCTTCTCAAACGTGCGCTGGCGATATTTGAAAAATCGGTTGGCGCGGAACGTCCGGAAATGGCCGCGAGCCTGAACAATCTTGCGATGCTGTACAGAAACCAGGAGCAATATGCGCAGGCCGCACCGCTGTATAAGCGTGCGTTGGCAATCGATGAAAAGGCCTTCGGCCCGGATCATCCCAATGTGGCCATCAGCCTGAATAACCTGGCTCAACTATATCAAGCCCAGGAACAGTATGCGGAGGCCGAACCGCTTCTCAAACGCGCACTGGCAATATTAGAGAAAACTCGCGGTCCAGACCATCCTGATGTGGCCATCAGCCTGAACAATCTTGCGCTACTGTACAGCGCCCAGAACCAATATGCGCAAGCCGAGCCGCTTTTGAAGCGTGTATTTGCGATTTCGAAAAAGGCTCTAGGCCCGGATCATCCCAATGTGGCACTGAGTCTGAATAACCTGGCAGGACTGTATAAAGACCAGGGGAAATTCCCAAATGCGGAGCCACTTTTTAGGCGTGCGCTGGCAATTTCGGAGAAGACTCTTGGTCCGGATCATCCCAACGTAGCGACGGGCCTCGAAAATTTGGCGCAGCTATATCGGGATATTGGCCATGAAAACAAGGCGAAGCCTCTGGAGAAACGCGCAGCAACCATACGGGCCATAAATCGATAAAAATCGGCGGTTTTGCTGGATGGAGGCCACTAGAAAAGGGGGGCGAGGACGCGGATGGTTGATGTTCTTCGCTACGAGTCTGACAACGCGGCGGATGCTACGCGCACTCCCCATCCTGTACATTGCTCAGCGGCTCCCATCGGCCGTCGGTTAAACCTTGTAATGGTCTGAAGTTCGCTTTGTACGCCATTTTTCGGCTTTCCTTGATCCAGTAGCCAAGATAAAGATAAGGTAGCCCTAATGCAAGGCACTGCTGCACTTGCCACAGAATGTTGTAGGTGCCGAAGCTCGCGCCCGGCACATCCGGATCATAAAAGGTATATACAGATGATATACCGTCCGGCAGTTTATCAATAATGCTGATCATGCGCAGCTGCCCGTCTTCGTGAAACTCAATCAGTCGTGAATTCACGTTACTGGGCAGCAGAAAATGGCGGTATTGCTCGCGGCTGTCGCGATCCATGCCACCACCACTATGTCGCTGCGCCTGGTAGCGTAGATAGAGCGCATAGTGATGGGGGTGATAATACAGATCGTGCTGGGTCGCAACCAGGTGTTGATGCTGCCTCCAGGAACGGCGTTGGGCGCGCCTGAGAATCAATTCATCAACGACGATTCGCACTGGCACGCAGGCCCGGCAATTATCGCAGTAAGGGCGATAGGTAAAGGCCCCGCTACGGCGAAAACCAGCTTGTACCAGCCCGCCATAGACATTCGTGTCAATCAGGTGGCTGGGCGTCGCCACCTGAGACCGCGCCAACTTTTCCGGCAGGTAGCTGCACGGGTAAGATGCGGTCGTGTAAAACTGTAACAATGATGAAGGCAGATCATTCAATTGACTCATGATCGAAATACCATTTTTCAACTCGCTCGGGATAGTTTACCAATTCTTTTAATTTTTGACTAAATTCCTTACGAGGAATTTCGCCCCCGCCGAGAGAAGCGAGATGAGCGGTTTTCATTTGGCAGTCAATCATGTGGAAACCCCAGCGATCCAGTTGTTTTACCAGGTGCACAAATGCGATCTTGGAAGCGTCCGAGACATGGGAAAACATCGATTCCCCGAAAAACATTTTTCCCTGGGCAACACCATACAGTCCTCCCACTAATTCGCCGCCTATCCAGGTTTCGACGGAATGGGCCAGTTTCATCTCATGCAGCGTAGCGTAGGCCGAGATCATTTCTGCGTGGATCCATGTGCCGGCGCGATCTTTGCGCGGCTTGGCGCACGCCTGCATAACCTGACTGAAAGCACTATCAACGCGAATTTCGTAGTTACCTTTCTTCAGAGTTTTTCTTAGCGATCGAGAAATTTTTAGCTCCTTGGGAAACAGCACCATGCGGGGATCGGGGCTCCACCACAGGATGGGCTCATCCTCGTTGAACCAGGGAAAAATGCCGCAGCGATAAGCTTCGATCAGGCGCTGCGGCGAAAGATCGCCGCCAACGGCCAGCAGGCCGTTAGGCTGGGTAAGTGCAGTATTTAACGAGGGAAAAGGAGATTCAGGAGTAAGCCAGGGAATCATGCAAGATGGAATGAGTAGGATAAATTGTCATTGCAAACCTTGACTTATCGCCATTATATCAATTAAGCGTCCGAGTATAACGTGTTCCACAATCCATGATCCTAAATCCGGGGGCGACCGATGATTTTTCAGTTTAGCGCTATGATTCACGAAGACGTTTTGTCTACTTGACCTTCACTTTTATGATAAGTTCGCTACCAACTGCCGGATTTATGATGATTTATAACGTGTTACATCTGGCACATTTGCCAATTCAAACCCCGCCCGACGTAGCCGGCACGAATCACACACGCCACAAGCCCGTCCTGCTTCATCCGCCTGATAGCAGGACACTGTCAAACTGTAATCCACGCCCAGCAAAATTCCCCGCTGGATAATTTCCGCCTTCGACAAGTTGATAAGCGGCGTATGAATGCTCAGCCTCGCACCTTCAATTGCGGCTTTAGTGGCCAGATTCGCCATTCCCTCAAATGCCGCGATGTATTCGGGCCGGCAATCTGGATATCCGGAATAGTCCACCACATTGACGCCAATAAAAATATTATAGCTTTCAAGTACCTCGGCCCAAGCCAATGCAAGCGATAACATAATGGTATTGCGGGCTGGTACGTAGGTAACAGGGATGCCAGCTTTATTTTCTTCGGTTGGTACAGCAATGAATTGATTGGTGAGCGCCGATCCACCGAACATGGCCAAGTCAACTTTGATGGTCTTATGCTCACAAGCGCCGAGCGATTGCGCCAGCTTTTCCGCTGCCACCAGTTCCGATGCGTGACGTTGCCCATAATCGACGCTTAAAGCGTAACACTCGTATCGGCTATTTCGGGCAATGGCGAGCGTGGTGACGGAGTCTAATCCGCCGGACAAGAGCACCACAGCCTTAGTCATGGGTGTATTTTCGAGAACCCGGATTTCGTCGCAATAGGGCGTTAATCACAAATAATCACCCGCATTCCGATCTGTTTTTTCAACGCCCTCGCCCTTCACCCCACAACAGCTTGTGTAGTTGGATCTGCACCCGCACCGGCAGATGATCACGAAGCACCCATGCAGCGAGTGTCGCGGGATCAAGCTTGTCATAAACCGGAGAAAGTAAAATCGGGCAAATAAGATCCAGTTGGCGCTCACGCATTGCTTCAACTGCCCACTGATAATCTGCTTCATCGCACAGTACAAACTTCAACTCATCGTGGTGCGTAAGATGATTGAGATTGGACCAGCGATTTTTTCCTGCCTCGCCCGAAGCGGGAGTTTTGATGTCCAGAATCCTGGAAACGCGCGCGTCCACCCTGGATACATCCAGCGCGCCGCTGGTTTCGAGCGATACTGAATAGCCAGCGTCACACAATAACCTGAGCAATGTCAGGCATTCTTTTTGAGCAAGGGGTTCGCCGCCGGTGACGGTGACATAGCGAGGCGAATAATTGGCAACCTCCGCCAGGATGGCGGAAATTGACATAGTTTTCCCCCCGTAGAAGGCATACTCGGTATCGCAATAACCACAACGCAGCGGACAGCCGGTAAGGCGTACAAATACCGTAGGCAACCCTGTTCGACTAGTTTCCCCCTGCAGAGAAAAGAAGATTTCGCTGATACGTAAATTTACCGCTTCAGAAGGTTGCGTAATTTTGTGCTGCAACGGAAAAGGGGCATGAACCATATTTAGAACAGGTGCGTAATCACTATAAAAAGCAGCTATTAACTGCTATTTTTTAGTAAGCAGTACCAATCGTCGCTTAGCTTTTTCTGCCGCTTCGCTACCTGGATATTTGGCTATAAGACTTTCCAGGGTTTTTTGGGCAGCAGGTTTTTTACCCATTTCCTGCTGGCTACTGGCAATGTTGAGCATTGCATCGGGAGCCTTGCTACTATCAGGAAAAGCATTGATCAGTTTTTCCTGAGTGCTGATGGCGTTCTTGAAATCGCGTATCGCGTAATAAGAATTACCAACCCAGTAGTGGGCGCTCGGTACAAAACTGGACCCCGGATAACTCTTGAGAAACTTCTTGAACTGGGAAATGGCATCCTGATACTTGGCGGTTTTGAATAGATTATAGGCCGCCTCGTAGTCACGGCTCTCCGCGGTTTCCGCTGGTACGGCACTCGTAGCAGGTGAACCCACAACAGCAGCCGCGACCGGCGCTTCACCACTCGATTCTGGTGCGGCATCAGACATGGTGGTTGATGAAGCAGAAGATTTGGAAGTGGCGGATTCATCAGGCTGTTCGATCCGCCTTAGCCGACTATCCAGATCAATGTAAAAATCTTTTTGCCGCTTCTGTGTCAACTCGTTCTCATTGACGAGTACTTCGATCTGACCCTGTAACTTATTCAGGTCGAACCTGAGTGATTCGATCTGATTATGGAGTTCCAGCAGCGGCTGATTGTTGAGCACCTCTTCCATTTTGAAGATTCGCGCTTCCAGCGTCTGCCCTTGATTGCGCAAATCTCCAATTGATACCTGCTGTGCAGCGATCTGCTTGCGCGCCTCCTCGTCGTCGAACAATCCGGCGTAACTTGAACTACAGCCGATCAGGAGCAATAACCAAAAAGCGCGCAACAGCACGGTTACTCGCCCTGATAACGGATATCCGTACGGCGGTTCTCGGCCCACGAAGCCTCATCATGACCCAGCCCACGCGGTTTCTCTTCGCCCAGGCTGACAGATTCGATCTGGGATTCCCTGGCACCGGACAATGTCATGGCGTTTCTTACGCTGTCAGCGCGGCGCTGACCCAGCGCAAGGTTGTACTCGCGGCTGCCGCGCTCGTCGGCGTTACCCTGGAGCAGCACTCTAGCGTTGCCGTTGTCGCGCAGATACTGGGCATGAGCCTGCACCAGAGATCTATATTCATCCTTCACCACGTAGCTATCGAAATCAAAATAAACGCTGCGTTTAGAGAGAACACTGTTCGGATCAGTAAGCGGATTAAGGTCAGGAACAGCTCCAGTAGTTGGAGAACTTTCCGTCGACCTGGAGGAGGAGCCCATGGATTTATCCTCCACCTCGGCAGTTGGTTGCGTGCTCTGGCTCGCACATGCCGACAACAAACCGATCAACAAAACGCCAAGTACCTTTTTCATATTTATTCCTTTCAATTTAAAGTTAACTAAAATATGGGGTTCAAAATTATTGCAACCTTGGCAACGGCCCCCATGCCGGCTCCCTCACATCACCTGCTTGCGTTGAAAGCTGTTGTCTTGTCTTGCCATCGCTTGACACTGCGGATAATATACCACGGCCCTTCACCTCGGTTGCATATAAGATAATCCTGCCGTTGGGAGCAAAACTGGGGGATTCATCGAATTTGGAATCGGTGAGCAATTGCACCTGGCGGGTAGCCAGATCCTGTATCGCGACATTGAATCGGTCGCCATTGCGATGGATGAAGGTAAAGCTTTTTCCGTCCTGGCTATAATGAGGGCTGACATTGTAACTGCCCTCGAAGGTCAGACGCTCCGCTGTTCCGGATGCACGCCCTGTTATCTGCATGCGATAGATCTGGGGACTGCCGCCCCGATCAGAAGTAAAAATGATTGACTGGCCATCGGGCGAAAAACTTGGCTCCGTGTCGATTCCGGAACTTTGACTGAGCCTCTGCAAGCCGCCGCCGTCAGCATTTATTAAAAAGATCTGGGAACCTCCCATCAAAGACAGGACCACTGCCAGCCTCTTTCCATCCGGTGACCAGGCCGGGGCGCTATTACTGCCCTTGAAATTAGCTACTGCCTTACGCGTCCGCGTAGCAAGCGTCTGTAC
Source organism: Nitrosospira sp. (assembly GCA_040006595.1). Lineage (GTDB taxonomy): Bacteria > Pseudomonadota > Gammaproteobacteria > Burkholderiales > Nitrosomonadaceae > Nitrosospira. The sequence goes on along the minus strand of JBDTWQ010000032.1, from coordinate 3,379 downwards.
ATAGACTACCGGTTTCTTGTTCTCGAAGGACACGTAGGCTAATTGCTTGCCGTCCGGCGACCATGCGGGGGAAATAATCGGCTCTGTGTATTCAATCACCGGCTGGGCATTAAAGCCGTCAGCATCCGCAACTTGCAGCGCATACCTTTTACCCTCTTTCACCACATAGGCGATACGGGTGCTGAACACGCCTACATCACCCGTCAGCTTTTCATAAATCATATCGGCTATTCGATGGGCAGCGGCGCGCAATTGTCCCGCCGGAACAGTTTCGATATAAGTGGCCAACTGCACCTGTTTTGCGACGTCAAGCAGACGAACGCGCAATGCCACTTGTCCACCAGGCAGTAGTGTAGTACTGCCGATAACCAGCGCACCGGCGCCACGATTGATCCATTCTGAATAAACGACTTCTACGGGCTCATGGGGTCTAAGACCGGCCGGTTCAATCATTCTGAACAAACCACTGCGCTGCAAATCTGCCGCGACTACCGGCGTAATGCTTTGATTGAGCTTTTCCTCGGCGGCGAAGGGAACAATGGCGATGGGAATCTGTGTTGCGCCGCCACCGAAGATTTCGATGTCTAGCGCGGCATGGAGAGGCGCGCTTATCAACCACAGGAACAAGACAGCGACAGATGGGGGGAATTCAGGCAAGCGAATCTGCATAGAAATTACCCTCTGGGGAATACGCAATAATTTGTAAATTATAGCAGTCATTCGCGGTAATGTACCTTGAGGTTTAAATTACGGAATTTCGGAAACAACGCGGGCTCGGGTGGCAGCGGGAGCGGCTTGGATAAGAAAATGGCACGCTCTACGGCGCTATCGAAAGCGGCAAAACCGCTGCTTTTGCGCAGCTTCACATCAAGAATGTCGCCCCCTGGAAGCAGGGTGACGTCAAATTCCGCGACTGGATTGCCGGGCAGATCGGGAGGCATAATAATGTGGCCTTTGATTTTAGCCAGGATTCGGGCCTTATATTCATCTATCTCGTTCGCCACGCGGGACTGAACCGCTGCTTGTGCCCGAGCCTTGTTATTCGCTTCCTGCTGCTCTCGCTGAAGTTGCGCAACCTCTGCAGCCACCCTTGCTTGCTGATCCTTCAGTTCTTTCTCTTGCTGCGTCTTCAGTTCTTTCTCTTTTTGTGCTTTCAGTTCTTTTTCTTTCAGCTCCTTTTGATCTTTCTGTACCGGTTGCTTCTTTTCCACGGGTTTAGGTTTCTCAATCTTTTCCTTGAGTGCAATATCTGGCTTAGGGGGAGGGGGCGGCGTTTGTGGCTCAGGCGGCAGCGGCTTTGCTTCAGGAGGTGGCTGGACGGGTTTAGGCGCCGGCGGTGCAGGCTTTTCCGGCTGAACCGGTTGAGGCAGGCTGCTCCAAAGATCCACCACCATACCTTCCGGCGGATATGTTTTCCAGTTGAGACCGAAAATCATAAAAGCAAAAAAAATAAAATGCACCAGTACTGCCAGCACTCCTGCCGGCACCAATCCTGGTTCAACATGCGAGGAATCCCGCAATGCCATTGCACTCATCGTGGACTCATATGAGGGCCCCATTGCTCACTTCGGTATGGCCAGCAGCCCCACTTTTTTCACCTGCTGCTGTTGCAGGATATCCATCACGTTTATTACTTCTTCGTAACGCACACTTTTGTCGCCAGCAATTACTACTGGCTGCTCGGTATTTTGTGCCTGCTTCTGTTTGATTGCCTCCACTAGCTCGGTGCGGCTGATTTTTTGTTCGCCGCCCGACTTGGCGCGGTCGTGCAATCTCAGACTGCCATCGGCCTTGATGATCACCTCAAGCGGCGCAACCGGGGGCGCCAGGGATTTGCCAATCTGCGGTAATTCAATCTGACCGGGGCTGATGAGCGGCGCCGTAATCATGAATATCACCAGCAATACCAGCATTACGTCAATGTACGGCACGACGTTTATCTCGTTCATCAAACGACGTTTGGCGCGGCGCTCAGTCACGATACTGTCCCATGAAAATCACCTTATCCGGTTGCTTGCCGCTGCAACACATTGGACAACTCTTCCATGAAGCTTTCAAAGCGGGTTGCCAGCCGGTCTATGTTGTTAGCATAACGATTATAGGCAATAACCGCGGGGATCGCAGCGAATAGCCCCATCGCGGTCGCTATCAACGCCTCTGCAATACCCGGTGCGACATGGGCAATGGTGGCCTGGGTGACGTTGGACAATCCCCGGAAGGAATTCATGATTCCCCAGACGGTTCCGAACAGGCCGACATAAGGACTTACCGACCCTACCGTTGCCAGAAAGGAAAGATGCGATTCGAGACTGTCCATTTCACGCTGGTAGGTGGCCCGCATGGCACGGCGTGTGCCATCCATCACAGTACTGATGTCCATCCCCGGCTGGCGCTTGTGTTTGATGAACTCGCGGAATCCCGCCTCAAAAATCCGCTCCATACTCCCGGCTGTATGGCGCGCGCTGGCGGCACTTTGAAAGAGTGCGTTGAGATCGGGTCCTTTCCAGAAAACATTCTCGAATTCATCGCTCTGCTTCATCGCCTGCCGGATAACGAATAGCTTGCGAAAAATAAACCACCACGACAAAAATGAAGTCACCAACAACAGCGCCATCACCAGTTGCACAGGCAAACTGGCGCTCCCGATGAGAGTAAAAAGAGACATATCCTGAGTAACCGTTGCACTCATGAGAGTTTTCCAAGTTTATGACGTAGCGGTACAGGCACGCTCACTGGCTTGAGACTGTCGGCGCCCACACATACCGCATGGACAGTGGCGCTGACCAGGGTGACGGCACCACGCAGCACATGCTGGGAGAGCGCTATGCGGCTTCTGCCTAGTTCCAGGGGCTGCACGGCCACCTGTAGCAAATCGTCCAGCAAAGCTGGTTTGAAGTATTCGATATTGAGCGAACGTATCATGAAAATTACCTTGTGAGTCTGAATCAATGAATGAATATCAAATCCCAGCTCCCGCAACCATTCGTAGCGGGCGCGCTCCATGAAATCAAGATAAGTCGAATGATAAACCACTCCGCCCGCATCGGTGTCCTGATAATAGACCCGGACCGGCAGTGTGAAAATTGAGTTAGGGGTCGTATTAGACATCTATATTTGATATTCGTAATTTTCTTTGCCGGCACAAATGCCGGTTGACAAAAAATATGAGCGAATGAACAGACAAACTATACAAATTGAATAATACCTGCGGCCGGGTCAGCGTTCTGTTTTCACGCTGCACAATTCGATTGCCTCAATTCCATTGTCTCATTCCGCATCTCACATCCATATCGGTCGGCAATGCTGAATATTGAGAGCAGTCCCTGCAAGCTTCAATTTTTCACTGATTCTCATCCCACAACTCTCCACTCAACCCGTT
>JBDTWQ010000031.1:0-4931 GCA_040006595.1 Nitrosospira sp. | reverse complement strand
GCACGGGTCAATTGCTGGGTCAAATGCTGGGTCAAATGCTTCAAAAGCGTTTATTAAACCGTCTGAACGCTGGCCTTATCTGGTTTTATTCTCGAGCGTGACGATGGCGTGCATAGGTTCAATCTATTATCATCTTGCGCCGGACAATGACCGGCTGGTTTGGGATCGGCTGCCGATAGCGATGGGCGTGATGGCGCTGCTTGCCGCTACGCTGAATGAGCGCATCGATCCAAGAGCGGGTGTGCGCCTGTTGCCCCTTTTAATTGCGATTGGGGCCGGAAGTGTGATGCACTGGAACTGGAGCGAGCAACGTGGTGCCGGCAATCTGAACTTTTATATCGTTGTGCAGTTCTATTCATTGCTGGTCGTTATTCTGCTCGGTATCTTTTTTCCCTCGCGATATACCCGCGGGACCGACATATACATGGCGCTTGCCTTGTATGGCCTTGCCAAACTGGCGGAGATCGGGGACCGGCAGATTTATGATCTGGGACATGTAATAAGCGGTCATACGGCAAAGCATCTGCTTGCCGCATTGGCTATTTACTGGATATTGCGTATGCTGACAAAACGCGGACCATTGCCGGAAAGAATGGAGAGAGCGGATCCCTGCATCACGTAGTTATTGTGTTGTAGTGCCGCAAGTGAACAATCAAGGAGAGTTGAATGCATATTGCGATGTCATATGAACGGATAGGCGGAGAAACCGTTATACGCCGCCTGGTGGACCGTTTCTACGATCTGATGGATGAAGATCCGGACTATTTTGGCGTGCGCAAACTTCATCCGCAGGATTTGACCCATTCCCGGCAGAAGCTATTCATGTTTCTGTCGGGCTTTACGGGTGGACCCTCGCTATATAGCGAGAAATATGGCGAGCCTCGCATGCGCACCCGCCATATGCCTTTCGCGATTGGTGTTCCCGAACGTGATCAATGGTTATCGTGCATGGGCCGCGCAATGGTGGATGTCGGACTGGATGAGGAATTACGCAAAAGACTTGGTATGGCGTTTTACCAGACAGCGGATTTCATGCGTAACCAGCCTGAATAAAAAAAATGATCCACCGGCAGGTCGCCGGTGGATCATTTTGCATTAATACGATTACTTATTTGCTTCGGAAATAAGGACTGGGAGTGCTGCTGTTCCCGAATGTATGACCTGGGGTATGTCCGCCGGCATTCCCCCGAGGGTTCTCCCGGCTATCGCTAAACGAGCGGCTACGGCTATTATCCCAATTTCCATTTGCGCTATTGACGTTGCGTCCACCATCGTTTGACCAGGTACGGTTACGTTTATGAGCGATGTTGGGCGCACCCCTGGATGTGCTGCCGGTAGCCGGACGCGGCTTGAATCGGGGTTCCAGGCCGGGTACCACATGAGAAGCGATCTGTTGCCCGGTGAAGCGTTCGATTTTTTTCAGATTGACACCGTCCTTCCCTGAAGCGAATGACACGGCGATTCCCGATGCCCCGGCGCGGCCGGTGCGGCCAATGCGATGCACATAGTCTTCGGCAAATTTCGGCAGATCAAAATTGATGACGTGTGTAATACCCACTACATCGATTCCTCGTGCTGCGACGTCAGTCGCCACCAGTACTCGCAGGCCGCCATGACGAAGCTTGGTCAGCGTCCGGGTGCGGTCTCGCTGGTTCATGTCGCCATGCAACGCGGCGGCTTCATGGCCCTGGGCGGAAAGATTGTCTGCCAGCATATCGGCGTCCCGCTTGGTGGCAGTGAATACAATAGCCTGTTTCAACGCCATGTCACGCAGCAGGTGATCCAGCAGCCGGTTTTTGTGCGAAATGTCGTCGACATAATGCAGCCGTTGCTCGATGTTATCGAGCCGGGCCTGTTGCGTTGCGATCTGGATGCGCTTGGGTAATTTCAGCAGGCGCGCCGCCACCCTGTCTATCGCGTTATCCAGCGTGGCGGAGAACAGCAATGTTTGGCGGGTTGCAGGCGTGGCTGCAGCAATTCTCTCAACGTCATCAATAAAGCCCATGTCGAGCATACGGTCGGCTTCATCCAGCACCAGCATTTCAAGGCGAGAAAAATCGATGCGTCCGCGCTGAATGTGGTCAATCAGACGGCCGGGCGTTGCTACAAGGATATCCACCGGTTGTGAAAGCAATTTATTTTGCAGCGGATAAGGCATTCCGCCAAGTATGCTCACCACTCTGACGCGCGGCAGATGTTTACCGTATTTGGCAGCGGCTTCAGATACCTGGAGAGCAAGTTCCCGCGTGGGCGTCAGCACCAGTATGCGCGGTCCGCGGCTATGTACTTTGGAAGGCGCGGCAAGGCGATGCAGTGCCGGCAACATGAATGCAGCGGTTTTGCCAGTGCCGGTCTGGGCTGAGGCCATGATATCGTGCCCTGCGAGCAATTCGGGAATGGCTTGTTCCTGAATGGGGGTAGGAGAAGTATAGCCAGAGTCAATAATGGCTTTAAGAATGAGCGGGTGGAGATTCAGATTTTCAAAAGACACGTTGTTTTCCTATTTGAAATAAAAAAATACGGTGCTTCCTATAATAATTCCAGGTTTCCGGCGGACAAAACAATTGCCGCTTGCATATTGTTGATATGCAGCACTGCAAAACCTTTCTGCGAGCATCCGTCTTGCGGATCATGCTTCAAGCCTTGCCTTGCCTGGAACTTTGAACTTATAGAAGCGCCCTAACGCGCGCAAGCAGAATATGGCTGCCGGAGATTAATGGGCAAGGTACCGCTAGCGCACACATAAAACATCGAACGCTAACCACGGTGCCGCACAATTTCCGTTGGAGGCTTGAAAATCGAAGGGAGGTCAGGAACGGTCAGGAACGATGAACCGACAAAAAGGCAGAAGAACAAGCACCCTTCCATCGAAGCGCGAAGTATACAGGAACCAGTGTCTGTGTAAAATATATTTTATAAATAGAAACGGCGGTATGAAGCAGCTTACCGTGATCCCTTCCACATCGCTATGCCTTCGCTGGAAGCGCGGGCGCCGGTTCCATAGTGATCTTGCGCTTCAGCGCTTCGATCTGAGGCTGATTCAACGTCTCGGTCTGGAGCAACTCTTCCGCCGTGCGGTCAAGTAGAGCGCGATTCATCTTTAGTATGGCAATAGCACGCGCCAAAGCGTGATCGACAAGCTTACGTACGGTGATATCGACCACTTTCGCGGTATCATCACTGTAGTCCCGGTTCGGAGGCATAGGCATATCGGGCTGGAGGTAAGCGGAGCGGTCGCGATCGTAGGCAACATTGCCCAGGGCGTCACTCATTCCATAGCGCAGAACCATGGCGCGGGCAAGATCGGTAGCGCGGGCGAGGTCATCCGTCGCCCCTGTCGATATTTCATTGAATACGACCTGCTCTGCCCCGCGTCCGCCCAGCAGTACCGCCATTTTATTTTCCAGTTCCGTTCGTGTCATCAGGAACCGGTCGTCGGTTGGCCGCTGGATCGTGTAACCGAGAGCGCCGACGCCGCGCGGAATGATTGACACCTTGTGTACTTCGTCGGTGCCCGGTAACGCCAGCGCCACCATGGTATGCCCCAATTCGTGGAACGCGACGACCCGGCGCTCGACGGGATTAAGCAGACGGTTTCGTTTCTCAAGGCCTGCAATGACACGCTCGATCGCGTTATTGAAATCCGCCATCGTAACCGATGTGCCGTTGCGGCGGGTAGCAAGCAGCGCCGCTTCGTTAATTAGATTGGCCAGATCTGCGCCGGTGAAACCTGGCGTCAATGCTGCAATCTGCTCCGGTTTCACGTCGCTATCGAGTTTCACTTTTTTCAGATGCACGGCCAGAATCTGCTCACGGCCCACCTTGTCTGGTCTATCCACCAGTACCTGGCGGTCGAACCGCCCGGCACGCAGCAGCGCCGGGTCGAGGATCTCGGGACGATTGGTAGCCGCCAGCAGCACAACGCCGCTTTTGGAATCGAAACCGTCAAGTTCGGCCAGCAGCTGATTCAGCGTTTGCTCCTTTTCGTCATGCCCGCCAAGTCCATAAGCACCGCGGGCTCGCCCCAGCGAATCCAGTTCATCGATAAAAATGATTGCAGGGGCCATTTGACGCGCCTGCTCGAACAGATCACGTACCCTGGCGGCGCCGACGCCTACGAACATCTCGACAAATTCGGAGCCGGAGATCGAGAAGAACGGGACACTCGCTTCGCCCGCGACGGCGCGTGCCAATAGTGTCTTGCCTGTGCCGGGTGGGCCGATCAGCAGAATGCCCTTTGGTGCACGCCCGCCAAGGCGGCTATACCCTTGAGTATCCTTCAGAAAATTGACGATTTCAATCAGTTCTTCCTTCGCTTCATCAACACCAGCCACATCTGCGAAAGTAACTTTAGTTTCTTTCTCCACGAATACTTTGGCACGGCTCTTGCCGATCGACATCAGGCCACCGGTCATGCCGCCAGGATTCATGCGGCGAATAATAAATAACCAGATTCCGATGAAGATGGCCATTGGCAGCAACCAGGAGAGCAGGTCGCGGACCCATGTGCTTTGCACTACACCGGTATAGATCACGTTGTGCTTGTCCAGCTTATCGGCCAGCTCGGACTCTACCCGTGTGGTAACGAAATCCTTTAGCCCATCGGCACCTTTTTCCTTGAGTGTTCCGTAGATATGATTCTCGGTGACTGCGATCTCGGCGATTTTGTCCTCATCCAGCAATGTATGAAATCGGCTGTAGGGGATCGGTTCAACCTTCGTATATTTTGTATACAGGTTCTGCACCAGCAAAACACCGAATACCGCAATGATTACGTACCAGAAGTTGATTTGCGTTTTTTTGTCCATCGGATTTCCTTTGCGTCCCGTTTTTGAAGGCAGTTCGGTGAGGAATCTGTTCAGCATAGCACATGGCAAAAGCAGGGATAACATGGACAAAAAACGTCCCGTGTCATTACAGCTACATAACTA
>JBDTWQ010000030.1:0-2054 GCA_040006595.1 Nitrosospira sp. | reverse complement strand
CTAGTCCAACGCATCCGGATCTTGATACTGGTCCTGCGGCATTGGCTTGGGCCGCTTGCCGACGTTGATTGTGACAGGCTTCTCGGTCTGGTTGCGCATCACCATCACTTTAGCAGCTTTTCCAGGTGGCAATGCCGCAATGAGGTCAAGCATCACGGATGAATCAATGACTTCTTTGCCTTCCACCGTCAAAAGTATATCACCGGGCTTCACCCCGGCCTGATCCGCTGGGCCGCCCTTGAGGACCCCTGCAATAAGTGCACCATTAGTGTTGGATCGCTTGAACGATTCCGCTAATTCCGGCGTCAAGTCTTGTACTTCCACGCCAATCCAGCCGCGAGTCACGCCGCCGGTTTGAATGATTTGCTCCATTATCTGCTTGGCCACACTTGCTGTAATGGCAAAGCCGATACCAAGCGATCCGCCGGTGCGGGAAACAATTGCGGTATTGATACCGATTAGATTGCCCGAGGTGTCTACCAGCGCACCACCTGAATTACCAGGGTTGATGGCAGCATCGGTCTGGATGAAATTTTCAAAAGTGTTGATGCCCATATGTGTCCGCCCTAGTGCGCTAACGATTCCCATGGTCACCGTCTGCCCTACTCCAAAGGGATTACCGATGGCAAGCACAATATCTCCCACTTTAGCATGATCGGAGCGGCCAAAAGTCATCGTAGGCAGCGCTTTCATATCCACTCGGACGACAGCAAGATCGGTTTCCGGATCCGAACCAATAACGCGTGCCTTCGCTTTTCTGCCATCAGCCAGCGCAATCTCGATTTCATCCGCAGCTTCTATCACATGATGGTTGGTAAGAATATAACCTTCAGGACTGACAATTACACCAGAGCCAAGACTTGACGCCCGTCGGCTTTGCGATTCGAAGCGATCACCGAAGAAGCGCCGAAATCTTGGGTCTTCCAGTAATGCATGCGGAGATACCTTGATCTCTTTGCTGGTAAAAACGTTTACCACTGAAGGCATGGCTATTTGAGCAGCGTCGCTAAAGCTGCCGGGCTTGAATGCTCCCTTGGAATCTCCCTCGGGGGCCACTTCTTTCACGGTTACGATGGCGCCGCCATGCTGATTCCATGGTAACAGTTCAGGCTTCAGAGTAGAGACGACAAACAATGTTGCAAGGACTATCGTTGCCGTTTGTGCGAAAATTAACCAGAGTTTGTACATTTTAGGTCTATAGATTTCGAGGTAAAAATGATTGCGATAGAGACCGGCAGATACAGATGCGACTGAATGAGCTCGAAACCTATTTGAATCAATTTCTGAACGTCGCCCACTTTCGTGATTATTGCCCAAATGGACTCCAAGTGGAAGGCCGGAGTGAAGTGCGCGAACTGGTCAGTGGTGTAACTGCTTCGTTTGCTCTCCTGCAGGCCGCAGTAGCCCTCGGTGCAGATGCGGTCTTGGTACATCATGGGTATTTCTGGCGTGGCGAAGATCCTTGTCTGGTCGATATGAAACGCCGCCGTATTGGTGTGCTGATGGCACATGACGTCAGTTTGCTCGCCTACCACTTGCCACTGGATGCACACGCTGAATTGGGCAACAATACTCAACTCGCCCGCAGAATGGGTTTTGTTGAAACTGGCCGCTTCGGCGAGCAAAATATCGCGATGCAAGGTACTCTATTGTCAGAGGTATCGACTCTGAGAGAGCTGCGAATAAATATCGAACGCGTCCTGTCCCGCAAGCCTCTGGTAATCGGTGATGATGCAAAACCAGTGCGGCGTATAGCCTGGTGTACCGGCGGCGCTCAGGGTTATTTCGACGAGGCCATCCGCTTGGGAGTGGATGCGTTTGTCACAGGTGAAATTTCCGAGCAGAACGTGCATGCTGCACGCGAATCCGGCGTAGCATTTATCTCGGCAGGGCATCACTCCACGGAGCGTTATGGCGTACAGGCATTAGGCGAACATATATCCCGCAAATTTGGTATTACTCATCAGTTCATTGATATCGACAGCCCGGTGTGAAAAAGATGGAATACTCATCAGAACCTGGGGAGCGGCCCGATGTTCCATGTCCCAATCTAA
>JBDTWQ010000029.1:0-2376 GCA_040006595.1 Nitrosospira sp. | reverse complement strand
TTAAAGCATCTTTCTGAAAAAAGGGGGCTCCATATGGTTAACCTTGTGCTTATTATTACGGACAACGCAGAGGATAAGAAAGTACTCGGCGACACACTTGCAATTGCGAAAGATGGCCCTTGTCATTGAATCGATGCAGCGGTTATCAGGTTCTTTGTCAGGCATGCAGACAGCCCAAAGCCTGGCTCGATTAGGGAATGCCACCCATTTCTATCGCTGTGAATATTTCAGCACTGGAATTTAGGTTTAAGGGTTTTCAGTGAACGCTATTAGAAGCAGTAATCCAGATAACTTAACAAGACTATGAACTATAACTCATCGCCGTCATCAGCCGGCAAGCCTTCGTTATTGAAAAAAACACTGAAAAAAAATCAGGATGTGGAAAATAAGGTGGAGAGTTGTGCCGGTGAGCTTTCAACCGTCAATAAGACATTAAGAAAAGAGATTGCGGCCGGCAGTACAGTACAACGGGTGGGAAACACGCTGGCACGAAACGAAAGCGTAGAAGGAAAAGTGCAGGAATGCGCTGACGACCTCCATGAAGTCAATGAGACTCTGGCACAGCAAGCTGATAGCCGCGAGGTGCTTGATCGAGAATTAATGGAAATACAGGGGAAGCTCGCTACGACACAGCAGATATTATCCATCACGCAGGAGGGTCTAGCATCTGCGCACGATATAGGGGCGGAGGCGATTGCGTTGCTGGCCAAGGAGAAAGAATATTTGCGCATTACGCTGAGCTGTATAGGGGATGCCGTTATCACGACGGATATGTCCGGTAAAGTAACTTATCTGAATCCGATTGCGGAAACCATGACCGGCTGGATTTCGCAGGAAGCGGTCGGTCTTCCGTTGCCCAATGTGTTTCATATCGTTAATTCTAAAACCAGCGAACTTGCCCCCAACCCGGTTGAACGAGTGCTTCAGGATGGGCAACCGGCAGGACTGGCTCTTCACACGCACTTGGTACACCGCAATGGAGCACAGTTTCCGATTGAAGACTCGGCTGCGCCAATACGAGATCAAAGTGGGAAAATCGTAGGTGTAGTGCTTGTATTCCATGACGTGACCCTGGCGAAAAAGATGGCGATGCAGATGACCTATCACGCGTCCCATGATTCATTGACCGGTCTGATTAACCGGCGCGAGTTCGAACGTCGCTTAGAGCAGGCGCTAAAGGTGGCAAAAGAACAATCTACAGAGCACACGCTGCTGTATTTCGATCTTGATCAGTTCAAGATTGTGAACGATACCTGTGGTCATTTGGCTGGTGATGAGTTGTTAAGGCAACTTACCACCATACTGCAAGCCAAGCTCCGCAAAAATGATACGTTGGCTCGGCTAGGCGGGGATGAGTTTGGCTTATTATTGGAAAATTGCCCTACCGAACCCGCGCTTAGGCTAGCTGAGCTGATGAAGAAAACAATACGTGAGTTCCGATTTGCCTGGCAAGACAAATTTTTTACGCTTGGCGCAAGTATCGGGTTAGTCACTTTCAGCGACGGAGAAGAAAATCTTGCTGATATTTTGCGTACGGCTGACGCAGCTTGCTATCTTGCCAAGGACAAGGGGCGCAATCGTATACAAGTTTATACACCGGAAGATTTAGGACTTACGCAACGCCGGGGGGAAATGGGATGGGTGTGGCGCATTCAAAAAGCGCTGGAAGATCACCGTTTCATGCTGTACTCGCAAAAGATATTGCGGGTGGCTAGTCCCGAGGACGGTGATCATTATGAAATACTATTGCGCATGAAGGATGAGGCGGGAATGGTGATACCGCCAATGGCCTTTATCCCCGCCGCTGAACGTTATGGCCTAATGCCGCAGCTTGATCGTTGGGTCATTAAAACCGCATTTGCCCAACGCAAACAACGTCATCCACTCGGTAATTCTGCCGGCACTTGCGCTATTAACCTGTCAGCCTCCTCTATATCCGACGATAATTTTTATGAATTTGTGGCGGAGCAACTTCATTTATACCAGGTTCCACCCGCGGAAATCTGTTTCGAGATCACGGAGACTTCAGCGATCGCGAATCTGAGTCAGGCTATAGAATTTATTCGAAAAACGAAAGAATTGGGCTGCCGCTTCTCTCTGGATGATTTTGGCAGCGGTATGTCTTCGTTTACTTATCTCAAGCATTTGCCCGTCGACTATTTAAAAATCGATGGGGAGTTCATAAAGGACATGATGGAGAATCCCATCGACCAAGCGATGGTCGAGGCAATCAATTCAATAGCCCATGTCATGCATATCGAGACGATCGCGGAGTTCGTTGAGAACGATGCAATTCTGGACGCCCTACGCAGAATTGGCGTGGATTATGCGCAGGGGTACGGGATCGAAAAACCGCGGTTGAGTGTGACGTGCTAG
>JBDTWQ010000028.1:0-16632 GCA_040006595.1 Nitrosospira sp. | reverse complement strand
AATACCGGCCTGTCACGCCGGGGGTCGCGGGTTCGAGTCCCGTCCACTCCGCCAGATTTTGTGCTAAACCAGGGCGAACGCAAGTTCGCCTTTTTTATTCGTTTCCGATTTCAACAATGTTTGATTTTGTTCATCAAAAAAAACGTATAGTCCAGATCATCCTGGCGCTCGCCACGTTACCGTTCCTGTTCTGGGGCCTCGAATCCTATAACAGCAGCGATGGCGAAGATTACCTTGCATTGGCGGCCGGCGAAAAGATCCACCGTCAGGAATTTGACCAAGCGCTGCGCAATCAACAGGAAAGCATGCGAGCCACAATGGGTGAGAATTTTAATGATGCAATGCTGGATAATCCGGAATTGCGGTCTGCGGTGTTGGAGGGATTGATTCAGCAGCGGTTGCTGAAGCATGAAGCGGTACGCGTAGGACTGACTGTGCCGGATTCACAATTGGTAACAGTTATACAGGATATCTCGGCATTTCAGCAGGATGGCAAATTTTCCAAGCAGCGCTATGAAGAATTGCTACGCGATCAGGGAATGAACCCGAAAGCATTTGAAGCGCGTGTGCGTCAGGAGTTGATGCGGCAGCAACTCATTGATGCTTACACCCGGGACGGTTTCGTTCCCGTCTCGGTCGCAGAGAGGGTTATGCAGTTGGGTAATGAGAAACGTGAAATCAGCCTGGTTCAAATACAACCTGAGCAATTTTTGTCGCAGATGAAGCCCGATGATGCGGCCATCAAATCATATTACGATAGTCACCAAGCCGAGTTCCAGTTGCCGGAACAAGTGCGTGTCGAATTTATGGTACTGTCGCTGGACGATCTGGCTAAAGTATCGCAGGTGAGCGCCGACGAAGCAATAAAGTATTTCGACGAACACAGAGGTGAGTTTGGGCAGCCCGAAGAACGTCGTGCCAGCCACATACTGATAACTGTGCCAGCTACAGCCTCGGCTGAAGAAAAAGCCGCGGCGCGCGCCAAGGCCGAACAATTGCTCGCGCAAATAAGGCAGGCGCCACAAAGCTTTGCAGAGCTCGCCAAGCAGCATTCGCAGGATCCCGGTTCGGCAGTCAGCGGTGGTGATCTCGGCTTTTTCGCGCGTAACATGATGGTTAAGCCTTTTGAAGACGTGGTTTTTCAGATGAAACCGGAAGAAATCAGCGGATTGGTCGAAACAGACCACGGTTTCCATATTATTAAGCTCTCCGAGATAAAACCCGCAAAACTGGTTAGTTTTAATGAGGTAAAGAGCCAGATCGAGGAAGAAGTAAAGAAGGATAAAGCCGGAAAGATCTTTGGTGAGACGGCCGAAGGCTTCAGCAACACGGTATACGAGCAGAGCGAGAGCCTTCAACCTGCCGCAGAGAAGTTCGGCTTACCCATTCGGCAGAGTGGCTGGATTGGCAGGAGCGTGGGCGAGCCTCCATACTTCACCAATGGAAGATTGCTGCAAGCGATATTTTCAGAAGACGCGATTAAGAATAAGCGCAACACCGAGGCGATAGAAGTTACCCCGAATACTCTTGTTTCCGCCAGAGTGCTGGATCACAGGCCAGCGACACTGCCCCCAATTACAGCGCTGAAAGATAAAATTACCGGGCTGGTAGCACGCCAGCAGGCGGGCGAGGCGGCTATGAAGGTGGGCAGGGAAAAGCTTTCGCAGTTGCAGGAGGGCAAAAACGGAATGGTTACCTGGGATGGTACGCAGCAGATTTCCCGGAGGGAACCGCAGGGCCTTGACAACGAAACCCTGAGAGCGGTTTTCAAGGCTGAAGTATCCAGCCTCCCATCCTATGCCGGCGTGACCAATTCTAAAGGTGGCTTTACTTTGATCCGCGTCAACCGTGTAATTGATCCGATCCCGGCGGAAGCGTCCGAACGCAAGACCTTTGCCCGGCAATTACAGCAGGTCCTCACCCAGGAAGACCTCTCCGCTTATCTTGCTGGAGTCAAAAAGCGGTATGACGTGACGGTGAGGAACGGAAGTCTGGAGACGAAGTAGTGAAGCCCTCGATGGTTAAAATGCCTTAGGGCCCACTAATGTCGAAAGCAACTGTATTGAACCCTGCGTCGACGTGGGTAATCTCACCGGTAATGCCGCTAGCCAGGTCGCTGCATAGAAAAGCTGCGACATTGCCTACTTCCGTGATAGAAACATTGCGTCGCAACGGCGCGACTTTCTCAGTATAGCTCAGCAGTTTCCCGAAATTGCCGATTCCCGCCGCAGCCAGGGTTTTGATCGGTCCGGCGGAAATGGCATTGACTCGTATCCCCTTAGGACCAAGGCTGGACGCCATAAAACGCACATTTGCCTCAAGACTCGCTTTGGCTAAACCCATCACATTGTAATTTGGCATAACGCGCGCCGCGCCCAGGTAGGTGAGTGTCAGAAGCGCCCCATTCCTGCCTTGCATCAGCGGCATCCCGGCTTTTGCCAAAGCAGCGAAGCTGTACGAACTGACGTCGTGAGCAACGCGGAAAGCTTCACGGTTTACACTTTCGAGATAGTCACCGCTCAATGCCTCGCGCGGGGCAAAAGCGATCGAATGAACGATCCCATCAAGACCATCCCAATATTTTCCCAAATCGTCGAAGCAGCGTGCGATTTCGTTATCATTGGAAACGTCACAGGGAAACAGCAAATCACAATCGAATTCTGTAAGTATTTTTTTAATCCGCTCGCGCACCCCTTCTCCCTGATAAGTAAAGGCTAACTGCGCGCCCTCACGCTGCATTGCTTTTGCAATGCCGTAGGCTATGGAACGATTACTTAGCAGTCCGGTAATGAGAATGCGTTTATTGGTGAGAAATGTCATGTCATATCCTTTGGGAGCGTTGTGTGGTTCAGGGAATTATAGCCTCAAGTCTTTCATGCTTGTAGAATCATGAAGGGTCACCGGAGCCGCGACCCCATCCCCCGTTTTTGCTTTTGATATTTACACTACACTATCGCACTAATGAAGTTACTGTCTAAGGAACCTCCGAATACGTCCCAGCGTTTCCCGGGAGGGGCGCGACGATGGCTTTGGGGGATGGAGTTCCGTGAAAGGCGAGGACGCAAATGCATTCAGAGACTCCTAAAATTCCTGCCGGCATCGTTTGTGGTCTTGATTTGCGCCTGTAGCGGCAATTCGTGGAATAATCCCTATCCCGCCAAGGACGTGGGGAAAAATATTCTCTACAGCGCTTTTGCCGAGCGTCCAAAGCATCTTGACCCGGTGCAATCTTATAGCTCCAACGAGATTCTGTGGACAGCGCAGATTTATGAATCGCCGCTGCAATATCATTACCTGAAACGTCCCTATACGCTAATTCCATCGGCGGCGGCGAAATTGCCGGTAGCACAATATTTTGACAAGAAAGGAACGCGTTTGCATGACCACGCTGATGCTGCGCAAATCGCGTATACGATTTATGAAATTTCCATTAAGCCTGGCATCCGTTATCAGCCTCATCCAGCCTTTGCCAGGAACGAACAAGGGGAATTTCTCTATCATGATCTAACCGCGAAGGACTTATCAGGCGTTTATAAACTAGCTGACTTTCGCCACACCGGTTCCCGCGAATTAACTGCTGAAGATTATGTCTTCCAGATAAAACGGTTGGCGCATCCAAAGCTGCATTCGCCGATTTTCGGTTTGATGTCGGACTACATCGTAGGCCTTAAGGAATACTCCATGATGCTTCAGACAGCTGTCGTGGCACAGTTCGATGGTCAGGGTGGTGACGCTTATCTGGATTTAAACATTTATCCGCTGGAAGGCGCGGAGACAGTGGATCGCTATACCTATCGCATCAAGATCAAGGGTAAATATCCCCAGTTCATGTACTGGCTGGCAATGGCTTTTTTCGCGCCCATTCCATGGGAGGCAGAGCGTTTTTATACCCAGAAGGGGTTGGCGGAAAAAAATATCACGCTTGATTGGTATCCGGTGGGGACAGGGCCTTATATGCTTACCGAGAACGATCCCAATCGTGCGATGATATTGGAAAAGAATCCCAATTTTCATGGTGAAGCCTATCCGTCCGAAGGAATGCCGGATGACCTGCAAGCGGGTTTGCTAGCGGACGCGGGAAAGCCGCTGCCCTTTATCGACAAAGTTATATCCACCCGTGACAAGGAAAGCATTCCGCGTTGGAACAAATTCCTCCAGGGTTATTATGACGCTTCCGGCATTGGCTCGGATAGTTTCGATCAGGCAGTGCAACTGACGGGCCAGGGCGAAGCAACTGTGACCGAGGCGATGAAGACGCAGGGCATCCGGTTGGAGACCGCGGTGGCGACTTCCACGAACTACATGGGTTTTAATATGCTGGATCCGGTGGTGGGTGGAGTAAGTAAACATGAGCGAGAGTCTGCCAGAAAATTGCGCCAGGCTATTTCGATCGCGGTGGATTATGAAGAGTACGTTTCAATATTTGCCAATGGTCGTGGTATCCCGGCGCAGGGGCCTATCCCGCCGGGCATTGCCGGCCATCGCGATGGTGAAGAAGGGATTAACCCAGTGGTGTACGATTGGGTGAACGGACGGGCACGGCGCAAACCGATTGAAGCTGCCAAAGCACTATTGGCTGAGGCGGGTTATCCCAATGGGATGGATACAAAAATCGGCGCGCCGCTTGTGTTGTATTTCGATGTTACTGCCCGGGGTGCCGACGATAAATCAAGTCTCGACTGGATGCGTAAACAATTCCAGAAACTCAATATCCAGTTGGTGGTTCGGAGTACGGACTACAACCGCTTCCAGGACAAAATACGTAAGGGCAATGCGCAAATCTTCGAGTGGGGCTGGAACGCGGATTATCCCGATCCGGAGAATTTTCTGTTCTTGTTGCACGGTCCGCAGCAAAAGGTCGGCAATGAAGGCGAGAATGCCGCCAATTACTCTAATCCCGAATATAACCGGCTGTTCGAGCAAATGAAGAATATGGAAAACAGCCCCGAACGCAACAAAATTATAGATCGTATGATAGATATTCTGCGTCACGATGCGCCGTGGCTCTGGGGATATCATCCCAAGGACTATGCGTTATATCACGCCTGGTATAGTAATGTTAAGGCAAATAGGCTATCGCACAATAACATCAAATATTTCCGCATAGACGCCGGCTTGCGGGAGCAGAAACGGCGCGAATGGAATGAACCGGTGCTCTGGCCTATTGCGTTGGGATTGATTGTATTGGTGGTGAGCGTGGTTCCCGCCGTGGCCGTTTACCGCGGCAGGGAGCGAGGAGCGGGAATCAGAGGCAAGGAATCAAAAATCGGGAATCTCGGGTCACGAGGCGGGATTGCTTAACTACATCATTCGGCGTGTGCTTTACGCCATTCCCATTCTGATCGGTGTCAATCTGATTACCTTCACCTTATTCTTCGTGGTCAACAGTCCCGACGACATGGCGCGAATGCAGCTGGGCATCAAGCGTGTCACGCCCGAGGCTATAACCAAGTGGAAGCAGGAGCGCGGCTATGATAAGCCACTCATATTTAATGGCACGGAGGAAGGCTTTGCAAAATTCACGCATACCATTTTTTTCGAGAAGTCGGCTGCGATGTTTGCTTTCCGTTTCGGGCGTGCCGACGACGGGCGCGACATTGCTCATGAAATTAAAACACGCATGGTACCCAGTCTCGCCATAGCGCTGCCGGTATTTCTGCTGGGGTTGGGTGTTTACATTGTCTTTGCACTCGTAATGGTGTTTTTTCGGGCCACCTATGTCGATTTCGGGGGTGTGATATTATGCGTCGCCCTGATGTCCATCTCCAGTTTGTTTTACATTATCGGTGGACAATTTCTGATCAGCAAGTTATGGCATCTGGTGCCAATTTCAGGTTATGGCAGCGGACTGGACGCTGCCAAATTCCTGGTGCTGCCCGTTATTATCGGCGTGGTTAGCGGCGCTGGCGCCAGCACCCGCTGGTATCGCACCATTTTCCTGGAGGAAATGGGAAAAGATTACGTCCGAACCGCCCGCGCCAAAGGCCTGCCGGAGAGTGCCGTGTTGTTCAGGCATGTACTCAGGAACGCCATGATTCCGATACTCACCGGCGCAGTGGTAGTGATTCCGCTGCTATTTCTCGGTAGCCTTATTGCCGAGTCGTTTTTCGGCATCCCTGGGTTGGGCAGCTATACCATTGATGCGATCAACTCCCAGGATTTCGCAGTAGTGCGCGCGATGGTTTTTCTGGGATCGCTGCTTTATATCGTCGGACTCATATTGACGGACATTTCCTATACGCTGGTAGATCCAAGGATAAGGCTGGAATGACGACGTCCCAACAAGAGCAGTCATGTCTTTCAAACCTGTAATTCTCTGGACAGATGCGCTCGTTTATGTGCTGGTGGCGGTGATCATCGTCTTTGCCTGGCATGTGCGGCGCAACGAGCACCTGCTGGTGCCATGGCGGCGGGTAGGACGTAGTGCAAGCGGCATGGCGGCGCTTACGGTTTTAATATTTTTTATTACTATTGGATTACTTGATTCCGTGCATTTGCGTCCTGCGGTGGAGAATAGCAACAGCGGCAACGGCGAAAAAGCTTACAGCGTAGAAGTATTGAGTGTGCTTGACGTGATCGCAACTCCATTGCGGACACACGTGGAAAAAACCTATTCCGCACCCTTTGCCGCATATCTTTACGCTAGAGAAACGGTGGAGCTTCCGGATGGCCGGCAGGTACGGGAATTTCCCCGACTGGAGTTTGGTGGCGCGCATTTGCGGGATCCCGAAACACAGCTTGTCGCTGATGTGGCCCGGAAAGCAGGGGCGGGTGGGGGCCTTGGGCTGCTCCTCTGGTGCGTGGTTGTCGCCTTGTTAACCGCGTTAACGGCCCACCGTAGGGGTAAAAAGTTTTTACCAACGCTTTCCGACATCTGGCGTGGCGCTACGGAAGTTCCATGGAATGCAATTTACGGCATGCTTGCATTGATGCTATTACTACTCGGTACCGCGCTGGCATTATGCGGCTACTACCATATTTTCGGTACCGACAAGGTGGGGCAGGACGTATTTTACCAGTCGCTGAAAAGCATTCGCACCGGACTAGTGATCGGAACGCTTACCACGCTGATGATGCTGCCCTTTGCGCTGCTTCTTGGCATCATGGCGGGCTATTTTCGTGGCTGGGTAGATGACATTATTCAATATCTGTATACCACACTGAGTTCCATCCCTAGTGTCTTGCTGATCGCGGCGACAGTATTGATGATGCAGGTATACATAGAAACCCGCCCCGAGTGGTTCGATACTATTGCCGCACGTGCTGATCTGCGCCTGCTGTTTCTTTGCATCATACTCGGGGTGACCAGTTGGACCGGTTTGTGCCGTCTGCTGCGCGGCGAAACCTTAAAGCTGCGTGAAATGGAATATATTCAGGCAGCTCACGCATTCGGTGTTTCCCACTGGCGTATTGTGAGCCGTCACATTCTTCCTAACGTGATGCATATCGTTCTGATTTCTACAGTTATGGATTTCAGCGGATTGGTTCTGGCGGAGGCCGTACTGTCTTACGTGGGCGTCGGCGTCGATCCATCAATGATTAGCTTTGGCACGATGATTAATGCTGCACGGCTGGAAATGGCGCGTGAGCCGATGGTATGGTGGGCATTGCTCGCAGCCTTCAGTTTCATGTTCGCACTGGTACTGAGCGCCAATCTGTTTGCCGATGCGGTACAGAATGCCTTTGATCCGCGCGTGAAAATATTGCCGGCAAAAACTGGAATATTGCCCCATGGAGGACGCAGAGGAGAATCAAAAGCCAAATCTGCTTCCTCGGCGGTTGAGGATTCCTTCTAGCCATGAGCCCCCTGCTGCAAATTGACAATCTCGAAACCGTTCTCCATACAGGCGCGGCGCCGGTATGGGCGGTGGATGGGCTTACGCTGCAAATTTTGAAGGGGGAGACCTTCGCGCTACTGGGGGAATCGGGTTGCGGAAAATCCATGACGGCCCTCTCCGTTATGCGACTGTTGCCAGAGGCAGGCGAGATTGTCGCAGGGTCCATCAGGATAGACGAAGAGGATCTGCTCCTGTTGCCGGAAACCATAATGCGCAGTATTCGCGGAAAGCGTATCAGCATGATATTTCAGGAGCCAATGTTAAGCCTGAATCCGGTAATGACGGTGGCGGACCAGATTGGTGAAGTGTTGAAGCGACATTTCAAATTGCGCGGAGCGGCGGCACAAGAACGCATACTGGAAATATTGAATCAGGTGGGTATATCCGATGCATCACGCCGCATGAACGAATATCCGTTCCAGTTTTCGGGTGGAATGAAGCAGCGGATAATGATTGCTATGGCGCTGGCTGGAGAGCCGGAGCTACTTATCGCCGATGAGCCGACTACTGCGCTCGATGTCACCATTCAAGCCCAGGTGCTGGACCTCATGCGTAATTTGCAGCAACGCTCCGGTATGGCTATTCTACTCATTACGCATGATCTTGCCGTGGCGGCGCAAATGGCGCACCGGGTCGCGGTGATGTATGCAGGTGAAATTGTAGAGACGGCAATGCGTGAAGAGTTTTTCCGCAGTCCGGCGCATCCCTACTCACAGAAACTGTTTGCTTCACTGCCCGGAAAAGCGAGGCGTCGGCAGGGGTTGCGGTTGGCGGCAATAGGCGGAAGTGTGCCGCCATTGTCGCGCGAATTCGTCGGCTGTCGTTTTGCAGACCGCTGCGATCATGCGTGGGAATTGTGTCGTGCGGTCGCGCCGGCGTGGAACGTGGTAGCCAGCGGGCATCAGGTTAGATGTCATCTTTTTAATGAAGATGCGGCACTCAGCGTTAAGGAGCCAGGACCCAGGAGTCAAGGGTCAGAAGCCAGCGTCCAGGGTTCAGAAGAATCAGGGGAGACTAACCTTCAAACCCCGCCAAATTCTGAAACCGGGCTTTCCAATTCCTGCTTATTATCCGTCACTGGTCTCAAAGTTTACTTCCCGATACGGAAGGGCTTGATGAAACGTGTGGCAGGATATGTCAAAGCGGTAGATGGCGTGTCGCTGGCAATTCGACAGGGCAAGACGTTGGCGCTGGTGGGGGAATCGGGCTGTGGTAAGACTACGGTCGGCAAGGGTATTTTGCAATTGATTCCACCCTCGGCGGGCAGCGTGCGTTACAATGGACTCGAACTGGTGGGACTGGATCGCAACCGATTACGAAAGATGCGTGCCGAGTTCCAGCTCATCTTCCAGGATCCCTATTCATCACTCAATCCGAGGATGCGTATCGTCGACATCATCGAAGAGGGCATGAATGCCTTAGGCGTTGAAGGCGGCGGTAAAGCGGGCCATCCAGAGAATCATTCCACTGTCCCCAAAAGAAGGAGAGTGGACGCACTCCTGGAAAGTGTTGGGTTGCCACCAGAAACCAAGTGGCGTTATCCGCATGAATTCTCTGGTGGTCAGCGCCAGCGTATTGCCATCGCCCGTGCTTTGGCGGTCAATCCCAAGCTGATAGTTTGCGATGAGCCTACCAGCGCGTTGGATGTATCGGTACAGGCTCAGATTCTGAACCTGCTGAAGGCGTTGCAGAGCAGTCTGGGGCTGGCATATTTATTCATCACTCATAATATCTCAGTGGTGGAGTACATTGCCGATGAAGTGGCGGTGATGTATCTGGGGAGAATTGTAGAACAGGGAAGTGTCGACGAAGTATTGGGTAATCCCAGGCATCCCTACACTCAGGCGCTGCTATCGGCGGTGCCTGTAATCGAACTCGAGTCAAAGCGTCAGATCATCCACTTACACGGAGATCTGCCCTCACCCGTTAGTCCGCCATCCGGTTGCCACTTTCATCCCCGTTGTCCCCACGTCATGCCGATATGCCGTGAGAACTATCCTGGAACAAGCACATTCAGTTCAACACATACGGCGCGGTGCTATCTTTATCCGCAGGAACAGGACTCAGCATGAGGAATATTCGATGATGGTCGATCAGGAAGTGGCACGGCGCCGTACGTTTGCCATCATTTCTCACCCGGATGCAGGGAAAACCACGCTAACGGAAAAGTTATTGCTATTTGCCGGCGCCATTCATATCGCAGGCAGCGTCAAGGCGCGAAAAGCGAGCCGCCATGCTACCTCGGACTGGATGGAGATCGAGAAGCAAAGGGGTATTTCGGTGGCCAGTTCAGTGATGCAGATGGAGTACCGGGGTTGCGTCATCAACCTGCTGGATACGCCGGGTCACCAGGATTTTTCCGAAGATACATACCGTGTGTTGACTGCCGTGGACGCAGCGTTGATGGTGATCGATGCCGCTAATGGCGTGGAGGCCCAGACGCTGCGTTTGCTGGAAGTCTGCCGTGCCCGTAACACGCCCATTCTCACTTTCGTGAACAAAATGGATCGGGAAGTGCGTGAACCGCTCGATCTCATCGACGAGATAGAACGAACGCTGAACATGACGGCGGTGCCGTTCACATGGCCGATGGGCATGGGCCGCGCCTTTCATGGTGTATTCGACTTGCGACGCGACCGCATGCGCGTGTTTCGCCCGGGCGCAGACAGGTTGGATGACGAGGACGAAATCATTGAGGGCTTGAACAATCCTGAAGTCGCGCTACGCTTTCCGGATAATGCTGCCCATACGCAGCAGGAAATCGAGCTGATACGCGGTGCCTCTCCGGAATTCAGCCATGCGGCTTTTCTCGCCGGCCTTCAGACGCCGGTATTTTTCGGCTCAGCCATCAATAACTTCGGTATACGCGAGGTACTTGATGCACTAGTCGATCTTGCCCCATCACCTGGATCGCGCAGGGCCTTGCAGCGCCAAGTGCAACCCGATGAACCGGGATTCTCCGGCGTGGTGTTCAAGATTCAGGCCAACATGAATCCGGCTCACCGGGATCGCATTGCCTTCGTGCGAATCTGTTCGGGCCGGTTCGAGCGGGGGATGAACCTGCGAATAGTACGTAACGATAAGGATATCCGCACCAACGGCGTAGTATCCTTTCTCTCGCAGCGGCGTGAGTTGCTCGATATTGCCTATTCAGGCGATATTATCGGAATTCCCAATCATGGTACGCTACAGTTGGGAGATACGCTGACAGAGGGCGAACGCCTGCAGTTTACGGGCTTGCCTTTTTTCGCGCCTGAAATCTTCCAGACGGTCGAGATCGCCGATCCAATGCGCAGCAAGCAGCTCAAATTGGGACTCGTCCAATTGGGTGAGGAGGGGGCAATCCAGGTATTCCGGCCCCATGCGGGGGGTGCTTTGTTGTTGGGTGCTGTGGGCACATTGCAGTTCGAAGTGGTGGCACACCGGCTCAAGCATGAATATGGTGTAGATGCCCGTCTTGCTTCGGCAAAGTACCAAATGGCGCGGTGGGTCACGTCTGACGATTCACGCGAACTGAAGCGGTTCATCGACACCAATGCGCATCGGGTAGCCTACGATGCGGTAGGTGCGCCTACTTTTCTGGCCTCATTCGGGGCGGAATTGAGTGTCGCTCAGGAGAGCTGGAAGTTCATTCAGTTCCATAGACTGCGAGAGCATGCCGGGCTGGTATTCCAGACCCATCTCGACGGCTAAAACGGATAAATCCCTCGTCAGGAGGTTGTTCAAAAGACTCATGACGTTCGCGAGTTTCGGAACGCCAGGTCGCAGGGGCTCGCGGGATTCCGCAGGGCATCAGGATGGCTATTTTGATTTATACTCATCGCTTTATGCGTCATGAGAGCAATAGAGGGACTGGGAGAAGGGTTGCGCATCTTCATTTTGGCAAGACATTATGGCAACTTCAAAAAAGAAAAGCACATCGGCTGAAAAAAGCGCGAACACTTGGTCGGGGCGGTTCGATGAGCCGGTTTCGGAACTGGTGCAGCGTTATACCGCATCGGTTGGCTTTGACCGCAGGCTGGCGGAATACGATATTCAGGGATCGCTTGCTCACGCACGGATGCTCTCTGACGCAGGCATTATCGACGCAGATAACCTGGCCGCCATCGAAGCTGGCTTGAGTCAGATTCGCGACGAAATCCGCAGCGGCGAGTTCGTTTGGCGGCTGGAACTGGAAGACGTGCATCTCAATATCGAGAAACGCCTCACCACACTGATCGGCGATGCCGGCAAACGGCTGCACACCGCACGGTCACGCAATGATCAGGTCGCCACCGATGTGCGGCTTTATTTGCGTGCTTCGATTGACGACATCGTCAGGCTCATTCATGCCATGCAGCATGTGTTGCTGGATCTCGCCGAGCAGCATGCGGATACAGTGATGCCAGGTTTTACTCATTTGCAGGTGGCTCAGCCAGTGGTCTTTGGTCATCATCTCATGGCATATTTTGAAATGTTGAAACGCGATGCCGAGCGGTTGTCCGATTGCAGGAGGCGTGCGAATAAGCTGCCCTTGGGAGCAGCGGCGCTGGCGGGAACCAGCTACCCTATCAACCGCGAGATGGTGGCACGGCAACTGGAGTTCGACGGGGTTTGCGAAAACTCGCTGGATGCGGTTTCCGACCGGGATTTTGCCATCGAGTTTTGCGCCGACGCGGCGCTGATCATGACACATCTCTCGCGATTATCTGAAGAATTGATTTTATGGATGAGCCCATCGTTTGGTTTCATCGATCTTGCCGACCGCTTTTGTACCGGTTCATCCATCATGCCACAAAAAAAGAATCCGGACGTACCGGAGCTGGTACGCGGCAAAACCGGGCGCGTCAACGGTCATCTTGTTGCACTACTGACGCTGATGAAGGCTCAGCCGCTTGCTTACAATAAGGATAATCAGGAAGACAAAGAGCCTCTGTTCGATACGGTGGACACACTTACTGACACACTGCGTATTTACGCCGATATGCTGACCGGCGTCCGCGTCAAACCGGATGCAATGCGTAATGCCGCGATGCGTGGTTATGCGACCGCTACCGACCTGGCTGATTACCTGACGAAAAAGGGGGTGCCTTTTCGCGAAGCGCACGAGACTGTAGCGCAAGCGGTACGCTTTGCCGACAAAAGAGGCCAGGACCTGGGCGCGCTTACTCTGCCGGAATTACAAGAATTCTCCCAATTGATCGACAGTGACGTTTTTGCCGTGTTAACTTTGGAGGGATCGATAAATAGCCGCAACCATATCGGTGGAACGGCTCCCGCACAGGTGAGAGCAGCCATCAGGCAGGCAAGGAAGTGGCTATCCTGAAGCAGTAATTTGGCAATCCGGGAATACCTGACTATGTCACCCTGGACGGACATCGCCACGCAAATCTCTATGGCTGCCGGAATTCCATTTGCCGTGGAGAAAATCTCTGCCGTCGGCGGAGGCTGCATCAACCAAACTCATCGGATTGAAGGCAACGGTCATCGATTTTTCGTCAAATTGAACAGCGCGGACAGCTTGGCCATGTTCGAGGCGGAAGCGGCGGGTCTTCAGGAAATTCACAATTCCGGTACATTACGTGTTCCCATGCCGGTGTGCTGGGGGAAAAACAAATTTAAAGCATGGCTGGTGCTGGAATATCTGGAAATGGGCGGTATCTCCAATGGTGATGCCGCAGTCCTGGGGTCGGGACTTGCAGCGATGCACCGCTTCTCTTCGGAAAAATTCGGGTGGAAGCGTGACAACACCATCGGTGCCACGCCCCAAATCAACAAATTTTCTTCCAATTGGGTTCAGTTCTGGCGTAAATATCGCTTGGGCTATCAACTGGAATTAGCTCAAGTTAACGGCCACACGGGGAAACTGCAGACACAGGGTGAGCAACTGATGGCACAGTTGGAATCCTTTTTTCCGGGGCCGGAACCGGTTGCCTCCCTACTGCACGGTGACTTGTGGAGCGGTAATTACAATTTTGACTGCGCGGGCCAGCCGGTGCTGTTCGACCCTGCTCCATATTATGGCGATCGCGAGACGGATATCGCCATGACCGAACTTTTTGGTGGGTTCTCCGCTGTTTTTTATGCGACTTACCGCGAGGTATATCCACTTGATCCTGGTTACGCCATCCGCAAAACACTCTATAATCTCTATCACGTCCTCAATCATCTCAATCTGTTCGGCGGCGGTTATCTCCATGAGGCAGAACAAATGATGAGCAGACTACTCGCCGAAATTCGCTAAGCCAAGTGGGTATCATTGCTTGTACGAATCCGCTCCGGATCATTACCAACCGCATTTAACAGCGGCCAGTGGATAAATGAGTTGCTCATCGCCTGGCAAATCAGCAAGCTTCCTTAGTTCAAAACTCCAGCGGATCTACATCCAGCGTCCATCGTACCTTGTGGGCAGAAAGGGTGTCGAGTTTTGTCCGCCATGCGGCGAGATATTCCTGTAATTTTTTGCGCGAGCTGGATTGTATAAGCAGATATGCGCGCTCCTGTCCTTTTAGTCGCGCCATTTGCGCCGGAACCGGATCGAATACCTCAACAGACTTTGTCACCTTCGCTATGGCTGCGGCACGGGTGAGAAAATCCAGCGCAGCATCAATCCGGGGTGCCTCCGCCCGCAACAGAGCCTGATAGACGAATGGCGGAAATCCCGCCATCTTTCTTTCCATAAGCAGCGTTTGCGCAAGGGTGTCATAGTCATGCTGCCGCAGCGCATGATATAGCGGGTGATCGGGGAATTCGGTTTGAACCAGCACTTCTCCCAGGATACTCGCGCGTCCGGCGCGTCCTGCTACTTGCATCAACTGCGCAAACAGGCGCTCCGACGCGCGAAAATCGGTACTGAATAGCGAAGCGTCGGAATTCAAGATGCCCACCAGCGACAAACTTGGGAAATCATGCCCTTTCGCAAGAATTTGTGTTCCAATCAGAATATCCATGCGGTGTTCCTGAATGCTTTTCAGTATTTCCTGCCAGGCACCCTTTCGACGCATACTGTCACGATCTATACGCACGATTCTCGCATCGGGGAAGCGTTGGGCTAATGCAGCCTCCACTCGCTGCGTGCCATGGCCGAAAGGGGAGATGTCCTGGTCGCCGCATTCGGGACAGACGGAAGGAAAGCGCTCCTGGTGGCCACAATGGTGGCAGCGCAATTTTTTTTCGCCCAGGTGAACTACCAGGCGGCTGGCGCAGCGGTGACACGTCGCCGTCCACGCGCATGACTTGCATAGCAGCACTGGCGCATAACCACGTCGATTAATAAAAACCAAGCTTTGCTGATTTAACGCGAGGCACTTCTCCAGTGCAGCGATCAATGGGGCGGATAGGCCTTCGTTGGTTTTGGCAGCACGGGTGTCAATACAGCGTATGACTGGCAGCGTTGCGTTTTTTACCGCGCGAGATGACAGGCGCAACCTGAGGTAACGGCCACTCATCGCGTTGTAATAGCTTTCAAGCGAGGGGGTGGCGGAGCCGAGTATCACCGGCGCATTAGCATGCTTCGCCCGAAAGATTGCCACATCTCGCGCCGAATAGCGCAAGCCATCTTGCTGTTTGAATGAGATATCCTGCTCCTCATCCACTATTATTAAACCAAGTTTTGGTAGCGGCGTGAACACGGCCAGGCGCGTACCTAATATTATTTTAGCGTCACCCTGCTGTGCTTGCAGCCAGCCTTGCGCGCGCTCGAAAGGATTGAGTCCGCTATGGAGACTGACTAGCCGTATAGCGGGAAAGCGCGCACGGAAGGTTGCTTCCAGTTGCGGCGTTAGATTGATCTCGGGGACTAGCACCAGTGTTTGCCGCTCTTGCAGCAACAGCAGCGAAATCAGCCGTAGGTACACTTCGGTTTTGCCACTGCCGGTAATGCCATGCAACAGCCAAGTGTTGAATTCATTTATTTTGGCACCAATTTCATTGACGGCGTTTTTCTGGTCTGTGGTAAGGATAGGAACTGGCGGGATTTTAGTAACGGGAGCCGCAGTGGAGGGAAGAGCAGCCGATATTTCTTCAACCCAGCGTAGTGTTATTAACTCCTTCAATGCGCTGGGTGCACGCCGCGAAAGCTGTTTCACCTCACTGATATTCATTGCAGCGGATTCTCTCAATCTTGCTAACAAGCGATGCTTGACGATATTACGGGTTGGAATAACTGATATGTCAGCCGTATGCCCTTCGGGGGTAAGGCAGTATTGAAAGGTAGCGGGAGACTCAAATACAAAGGGTTTAATGCTGCGTAGCCTGCCGGGCAGCCCATTCATTGCCACCTCTCCCAATGGATGATGGTAATAAGCACTGCAAAAACGGAACAGATCGAGCAATGCTTTAGGTAGTGGGGGGATATCCCGGAATACAAGTACGGCAGATTTGAGTTTATCGGGTGGAACAGAGGAGTAAGTGGCCACTTCCATAATAATGCCAGTTACTAGCTTCCTCCCAAATGGAACGCACACCCGGGAGCCGATATCTTGTGCAGTTATGTCCGGTGCAAGATAGTCGAATAGAATATTTACGGGAACATCAAGCGCTACACGAATAACGGGCATATCGGAGCAATATTGAAATCAGATTTACAGGGAGTCGAGAACATTATCCCTGAAAGTCTACTGCTGAATCGTTTTTTCCTGGATCGGAGGTATCGGATGGTGTCGGATTTTTTTACAGTATCTTCGACAGGATGAAAAAAATCATATTCAATGAATTGATTTAAAACAATATTAAATATTGGCATGAGATATGCTTGCAGTTAACACGATGCGCAGTCGTAACTGAAGCTGAGCCAGTATATTCAGATTCAGTTTTA
>JBDTWQ010000027.1:0-15312 GCA_040006595.1 Nitrosospira sp. | reverse complement strand
CAGAAAACAGCCAACTCACCTGCATGGGGGATGTACGGAATCCCGAGATACTTTGCGAACACCGCATGGCCCGCTACGTAGGCGAAGATAGCCAGGGCGCTGCTAATCATTACTGTCGGCATAATGGCCAGGCCATCAAGGCCGTCGGTCAGATTCACCGCATTGCTGGTGCCCACTATCACAAGATAAGCAAGTGCCACAAACCCGGTCACGCCAAGCGGTATCGCCACTTGCTTGAAGAACGGCACAATCATAGTAGTCTGCGCAGGCAACTCCGCCGTTAAAGCAAGGTATAGCGCCACTGAGATCGCGATTGTCGATTGCCAGAAGAGCTTGGCTCTGGCGGAGAGTCCCTTGGGATTGCGATGTACGACCTTACGGTAATCATCTGCCCAGCCAATTACGCCGAAGCCAAGCGTGGTCATGAGTACCACCCAGATGTAGCGATTGCTCAAATCCGCCCACAATAGCGTGGTGATGGCAATAGACACCAATATCAGCGCACCTCCCATCGTAGGTGTGCCGGCTTTGACCAAATGAGTTTGCGGTCCGTCCTCGCGTACCGACTGTCCTATTTTGTAAGCGGTGAGCTTGCGTATCATGGCGGGACCGACAATGAATGAAATCGCCAGTGAGGTAAGTGCCGCCAGCACCGTGCGCAAGGTGATGTAATTGAATACGTTGAATACACGGATATCCTTCGCAAGCCATTGGGCAAGTTCTAATAGCATGGCAACCACCAGGATGAATCCTTGTTCTCAAAGACCCATAAAGAAACAGATTGGATCAGCTTATCCATGATTTCCAGATGATTAAAATTCATGATTCGATATGCCTGACCACGCGCTCCATTTGCATGAAGCGCGATCCCTTTATCAGCAACGTGACATCAGCAGCCAGCAGGCTCTCTACTTCAGCCAGCAACTCCTCAATTTTTTTGAAATGCCTTGCGCCGGGACCGAATTGCGCCGCCGCATAAGCGCTCAATTCGCCCAGGGCAAATAACCTGTCAATTCCGGCAAGGCGCGCTTCTTCACCGATGCGCTCGTGAAAACCTTTTGCGCTGCCGCCCAACTCACCCATGTCGCCCAGCACCAGGATTTTTTTACCCGGTGCTTTTGTCAGCACAGCCAGCGCAGCTCTCACTGATTCCGGGTTGGCGTTATAACTGTCGTCTATCAAGGTCGCGCCATGCAAGCCGCATTTCTTCTGCATGCGCCCATTCACTCCGCGAAATTCGCCCAGTCCTGATGCTATCGCTTTCGTGTTAATTCCCATGGCTACTGCCACAGCCGCTGCCGCCAGCGCATTGCGTACGTTGTGTTCACCTGGTACTTGCAATTCTATTTCCTCGACCCCGCCGGGCAGAATTAACGTCATCTTGCAGCCAAAAAAATCAAGATGATAGCGGGCGCTAACTTCCGCCCCCCCATTGAGACCAAAATCCACCACCCTTCTATCGCCGGCGAGTTTGCGCCATAGCGGAGCGTGCGGATCATCCGCGTTAATGACGGCTATTCCGCGTTGATCGAGACCCTCAAAAATTTCACCCTTGGCACAAGCCACTGCTTGCACAGAATGCAGGCCTTCAACATGCGCCGCTCCCGCGTTCGTAATAACCGCCACGCCTGGCTTTGCCAGCCGGGTCAAGTACGAAATCTCACCGGCATGGTTCATACCCATTTCGACCACTGCATAAACATGCTGCTTACGCAGTCGCAATAGCATGAGTGGGACACCGATATCGTTGTTGAGGTTGCCTTCCGTCGCCAGTACCTTGTCTGAGCCATCCATCCTTCCTGACGAATCTACCGCTCGCCGTAAAATAGATGCGATCATTTCTTTCACCGTAGTCTTGCCGTTGCTGCCGGTCACCGCGACCACCGGAATGCTAAAGTAACTACGCCAGTGCGCCGCCAACTGTCCCAATCCCAAGCGCGTATCTTTCACCAGAATTAGAGGAATTCCTGATTTCTGACTTTTAGCCGCTGATTCCAAACAAACCATTGCCGCGGCTGCGCCCTTTTTCTTCACTTCGGCTATAAAATCATGACCATCGAACTTCTCTCCTATCAGAGCAACAAATAAATCACCATATCCTGCCGTACGGCTATCGGTACCAACGGCGGTAAAGCACACATCTTCACCGCGCCATTCGCCATGCAATGCCCGGGCTGCACTCTGCACAGTCATCATGTTTGTATCGATACCCTATCCATCCAGCTCTCCAGTATCCGTCGCGCGACCTCGCCATCGTCGAATGGAAGCTTTTCCCCATCTATTTCCTGATATGCTTCATGGCCCTTCCCTGCAATTAACACTACGTCGCCTTTGTGCGCGCCTTGAATCGCCCGGTAAATGGCTGTCGCCCGGTCTTCCTCGATATGGAAATTGCCGCCTGCGCCGGCCGCGATCTCGCCGATAATGACATGCGGGTCTTCCTTCCGTGGGTTGTCGCTGGTGATAATGACTTCGTCAGCCAATCGCGTCGCCACAGCGCCCAGTAACGGGCGCTTGCCACGGTCACGCTCGCCCCCGCAACCAAACACACAGATCAATCTTGGGTTTCGGGTTTTCGATCCTGCGTTCGCCTCGAACCCGGTGGGAAAAATTTCGCGCAGCGTTGCCAACACTTTTTCCAACGCATCTGGAGTATGGGCATAATCCACCACTACAAGTGGCTGATCGCCGCCCCCCATTTGCTGCATTCTGCCCGCTACAGGATGCACATGCTGCAACACTCGTACTGCGTCGACCAATCTGACGCCGCTAGCCAGCAAGGTAGCCATTACTCCCAGCAAATTTGAAGCATTGAAGCGACCCACCACATTCGTTTTAAAACCTGAATATTCAGTTTCAAACTCATTTTCAAACTCGATATCGAACTCCAAACCTCGAGGACTTGCCTTGAGATTTCGCCCGCGCACCACCCTGAATTTTTCCGAATCACGCATCGGAAGCGCCGGCTCGTTGAATCCATACCCAATTACCTTTGCATCCATACCCGCAAGCTGCTGCGACAATTCGATACCATACGCATCGTCAAGATTGAGCACGGCGTATTTGAGTCCGGGCCACCGGAATAATTGTGCCTTGGCGGCGGCGTATGCTTCCATGCTGCGGTGGTAGTCGAGATGGTCGCGTGACAGATTGGTGAACAACGCAATCGCGAATGTCGAGCCACTGATACGCTCTTGAACTATCCCGTGCGATGAGACCTCCATTGCCACGCACTGCGCGCCGTATCGCAGAAAATCCGCCATTCTCCGCTGCAACAACACGGGATCCGGTGTAGTGTTTGCAGTTAATTCGAGCTCACCGGAAAAACCGGTCCCCAATGTGCCGATGACTGCGGTTTTTTTGCCCAGTGCGGTCATGGCCTGGGCGATCCAGTGGCTGCAGGAAGTCTTACCGTTTGTTCCGGTAATACCGATGAGCCATAATTTTTGCGACGGATGACCATATACGTGATCAGCAATGATGCCTGCCTTGGCTCGCAGCCTGGCGACCGGCAAGTTAGGTGCCTGCCATGCCGGATCCCATACGAAACCACGGCGTTCCCACAGTACGGCATTTGCGCCCGCTGCGATGGCCTGGGGGATGAATTTACGGGCATCGAACTTTTCTCCTGCATAGGCGAGAAAGGTATCCCCTGGCTTTACCATGCGGCTGTCCGTAGCGAGGTTGCTAATGCTGACGCCCAGGTCATCAAGAGCGTGAAAATCGAAATACGCCTTTGATCTCTTTGCGAATCTGGAATCTTCGAATCTAAATCCCGAATTCATACATCGCCCTTCAACTCTGGCACTGCCGTAAATGACATAACGTTGTTGGCAGGTGCGTCATACGGTACGTTCAGCATGCGCAAGGCGCCGGCCATGACTCGGCTGAACACTGGTGCCGCCACCGCACCGCCAAAATATTGGCCTGCGGACGGCTCATCCAGCATCACCGCAATGACAAATCGTGGATTGGAAGCTGGCGCGTAGCCGACAAACGTAGATAGGTAACGGTTTTTTGCATAGCCGTTGCCCTCCAGTTTATGTGCGGTGCCCGTTTTGCCTGCTACCCGATAACCATTAATCTGGGCTTTGGGCGCGGTGCCTCCCGGCTGAGCCACCATCTCCAGCATCCTGCTCACGGCGAGAGCAGTGTCTCGCGACATCACTCGCTTGCCAGTAGCAGGTGCCTCAAGCCGCAATAGGGACACGGGTTTCAATTCACCCTCCGCAGAGAACAAGGTGTAGGCGCGCGCTAACTG
This sequence comes from Nitrosospira sp., assembly GCA_040006595.1. Taxonomy (GTDB): domain Bacteria; phylum Pseudomonadota; class Gammaproteobacteria; order Burkholderiales; family Nitrosomonadaceae; genus Nitrosospira. Next base: position 11,051 of record JBDTWQ010000027.1, on the reverse strand, counting down.
CAGCAAACTCACCGCAATGCCGTGGCCATAGGACATAGTAGCTTGTTCGATGGGACGCCAGGTGCGGTATGGGCGGAGCCTGCCGCTGACTTCTCCGGGAAATCCTGAGCCTGTGGAGGCGCCAAATCCGGAATCGCTCAGCATCTCCCATAGCGTTTGCGGCGGCAGTGACAATGCAATCTTTGCTGAGCCGACGTTACTGGATTTCTGGATCACCTGCGCCACCGTCAACGGGCCTTCTTTATGTGCATCACGTATTGTTGCCTTACCTATGGAAAATGTGCCGGGCGCAGTCTCGAATACTGTGTCGGGCTTTACCCCTCCTGCCTCCAGCGCTGCTGCGATGGTAAATGGCTTCAGTGTTGAACCCGGCTCGAATACGTCGGTCAACGCCCTGTTACGGGCCCGACCGCCATTCGCTCTCGTACGGTTATTAGGGTTGTACGCAGGCAGATTGACGAGCGCCAGTAACTCGCCTGTTTGTGCATCCAGCACCACAATCCCTCCTGCCTTGGCTTTGTTGACTTCGACTGCCTGCTTCAATTCCCGGTAAGCGAGATACTGAATTTTGCTATCTATGGATAGGGCTATATTTTGCCCCGACTTGGGGGCTCGGATACTTTCCACATCCTCGACGATACGTCCTTTGCGATCCTTGATGACACGACGGCTTCCAGGTTTGCCCGCAAGCTCATCCTGCCACGCCAGTTCGATTCCCTCTTGTCCTTTATCGTCGACATCGGTAAAACCAAGCATATGAGCCGTCAACTCGCCTGTCGGATAATATCGGCGGTATTCACGTTTAAGAAATACGCCCGGCATGTTGAGCTCGACTACACCGGCCGCAACCTCTGGCGACAAGTGCCGCTTCAGGTATACGAAATCGCGCCGCGATCCGTTGGACAACCCATTGATACGCTTGCGAATTTCCTCGATATCCATCTCAATCAAGCTGGCCAGTTTTTTTAATTGCTCCGGTGTCGCGCTCATGTCCTGCGGACTCGACCACACCGATTCCACCGGTGTACTGATAGCGAGCGGTTCACCATGCCGATCTGTAATCATTCCACGATGAGCGCTCATTTCGAGTACGCGGCTGTAACGCGACTCGCCCTTCTGCTGCAAAAAACCGTTATGCATTCCCTGCAAATAGGCGGCGCGCCCTGTCAATCCGACCAGCCCCAGCAACAAAAACGCCACCAATAGACGTGAACGTCCCGCAGGCAAAACAATGCGCGGTACGTGCTTGGGAGTCATGGCTCCGGCGCTTTCATAAAATCAGCGGAATTGGCGAAATTCGTCAACGGAACAACCTGAACGCGCGATGCATCCGGTACTTGCATATGCAGTTGTCCCGTAGCGATTTTTTCAATGCGCGTATGCATCGCCCACGTACTCTGTTCAAGTTGCAGTTGTCCCCATTCCACTGCCAATTGCCTCGCCAGTTCCTGTTCTTTTTCAAGGTCCACAAAAAGCTTGCGCGCCTTGTGCTGTGAAGTCACAACACTCAGCGCGCAGGCGACGAGGATTAGAATCAGAAAAGTATTTACCCTAATCACATCAGTCCCTCATTAACTGTGAACGCCCCAATGACTGGCTTTCTACTATGTTGTATTAACTCGTTCCGCCACCCGCATGACTGCGCTTCTGGCCCGAGGGTTGGCCGCAATTTCGTTCACGCCGGGATGTATCGCCTTGCCCACCACACGCAATTTATGGCGGCTCAGAAGCTGAACCTCTTTTGCTCGCAATGGCAGGCCCCGCGGCAATCTGTCGGAATTTGCCGATTCACGCATGAAACGCTTCACTGTCCGGTCTTCCAGGGAGTGAAAGCTGATAACCACGAGCCGCCCTCCAGAGTTCAGTACCTCCACGCATTGCGGCAAGGCCAGCGACAACTTCTCAAGCTCCTGATTGAGATAAATCCGTATAGCCTGAAAAGTGCGCGTCGCCGGATTCTGCTTGTTTTCCCGCTCGCGCGAGCGCACGGCCGTCGCCACAATCCCGGCAAGCTGAAGTGTAGTGACGACAGGCTGTCGCGCTCTTGCCGCAATAATCGCTCTTGCAATCTGTTTAGCAAACCGTTCTTCGCCATAGTTTTTTATCACCTCTACCAAATGTGCTTCTGAAACGGAAGCGAGCCATTCTGCAGCTGTCTGTCCTTGAGTCGTATCCATCCTCATATCGAGCGGCCCATCCAGGCGAAAGCTGAATCCACGCAGCGCTTCTTCAAGTTGTGGTGAAGATACTCCCAAATCCAGAAGCACCCCATCCACCCGATCCACACTCAATTGCTGCAAGACCTGCTTTATCTGCGAAAAACTGTTATGGACCATGCAAAAACGCACATCGCTGATAGCCTGTCCCACCGCCAGCGCGGACGGATCTCTGTCGAATGCAATCAACCTGCCGCGTCCTCCCAGCTGCTCCAGTATCAGCCTGCTGTGACCGCCACGGCCGAACGTACCATCCACGTATATTCCGTCCGGCTTGACTGCCAGCGCATCCACCGCTTCATGGAGCAAAACCGTGACGTGCATGTAAGCTTCAGTCATGGCGTTACAACGCAAAGCCGTCGAGCTCCGGCGGGATGCCGTCCTTGAACGCAAGAGCATTCTCGATTTGCAAATTCCATTTTTCATCGTCCCATAGCTCGAATTTCGCGCCCTGTCCTACCAACACCACATCTTTGCTCAAGCCAGCAAATTGGCGCAAGAGAGGCGGCACCAAAATGCGCCCGGCGCCATCCATTTCCACATCGCTGGCATTGCCGACGAGGAGACGTTGCAGACTGCGGATTTGTGGATTGAAACTGGAAAGACTGTTGAGCTTTTGCTCTATCGGCTCCCACACGGGCTGGGGATAAACCAGCAGGCACTTGGAAGGATCAGCGGTGACAACCAGACGACCGGCACAAAAGGACATAAGCCCCTCCCGGTATTTCGCGGGTACCGCGAATCTGCCTTTGTTATCCAGACTGATAGGTGTACCGCCGCGAAACATCGCATTCCTTTATTATTCGGAAGGAAATGAGCGATAAACCTTATCTCCCACTTTCCCCCACTTCTGCCCACTTTAATTAAAAAAAGCGGCGAAGTCAAGGGAGAATAGTGGTTTTTTGTTACGAGACAAAGACTTAAATCTAAAACCGGAGAAAAAGTCTCAGCAGATAAATAAACCATGTAAATAAAAGGGATACATATGAGAATTAATGTAATTTATCTTGATAAAACGTTATCGATAAGGTTTACGGTTTTCCCTAAAATCGATCGGCGAGTTAGCTAACAGCATTTGACAAGAAATCAGGCAGAAAAGGACAGCATGCATAAGTCATAAAGAATACGGCAATCAGGACGGCAATCATGAAGCGCCAGGAGTGTCTGAATAGATCAGTTATTTTCGCGATGCCGAAATCACACCGGGTACATTCTGTATCGACACAAGCACTCGGTTCAGCTGCCCCAGACCGGTAATTTTGAGCGTGAATCGCATCATTGCGGTAACGTCACGGCTGCGAGTATGGGTTGCGGTTACGTTGATTTTTTCGCGCGATAAAATATTAGAAATATCGCGTAGCAACCCTTGCCTGTCTAGCGCCTCGATCTCGATATCGACCGGATAACTCGCGCCTTTCGAACTATCCCAATCGGCCGCGATGAGACGCTCGGCGCTTTCTTCAGACAGCCGCGACAAACTGGCGCAGCCCTGACGATGTATAGTGATGCCGCGCCCACGTGTAACGAAGCCGATGATGGGATCGGGTGGGGCGGGCTTGCAACATTTTGCCAATGCCGTGAGCAGCTTGTCGACACCGACGATGAGTATGCCGCCGTTTGGTTGTGGGATGGATTTTCTGGTAGTCAGTAGCCCCGAACCGGCACTCGTCGTACCAGTTGTGGCAACTGCCTCAGTTTCGCTATTTAAAACCGCTCCCAGTTGACGGCTATTGATGTCCCCCCGGGCGACCGCAGCGAGGAAAGCGTCAAGTTTGGTAAACTTGAACTTGCTGGCCAATTTATCCAGCCCCAGTGCCGTCATTCCGTGGCGCTGCAATTCCTTTTCAGCTAACGCCCGACCTTGTGCCAACGAATCTTCGCGTTCCTGGCCGCTAAACCACTGCCTGACTTTTGACCGTGCCCGATGGCTTTTGAGATAACCCAGCGCGGGATTAAGCCAGTCACGGCTCGGCCCACCCTGTTTGCTCGAGATGATTTCTACCCGTTGCGCGTTTTGCAATGGATAGTCGAGTGGAACCATGACATCGTCAACTTTTGCGCCACGGCAGTGGTGGCCAAGATCGGTATGCACATGGTACGCAAAATCTATCGGCGTGGAACCCTTGGGTAAGGCAATCACCCTCCCTTGCGGAGTCAATACATAAACCGAGTCCTGAAACAGCGCGATCTTGAAATGCTCGGCCAGTTCCCCCGTATCCTCGATATCATTTTTCCATTCCAGGATTTGTCTCAACCAGGCGATTTTTTCTTCATACCTGGCATCGCGCTTTGCCCCTTCTTTGTAGCGCCAGTGCGCAGCAACACCCATCTCCGAATGCCGATGCATCTCGTGTGTACGAATTTGCACTTCCACCACCTTGTCTTCCGGACCAATGACGGCGGTATGCAGCGACCGATAATCATTGCCTTTCGGTCTTGCAATATAGTCGTCGAATTCCTTGGGGATCGGCACCCACAGGTTGTGCACCACCCCCAACGCGGCATAGCAATCCTTTACGTCGTTCACAAGAATCCGCACCGCACGGGCATCATGAATTTCTTTGAAATCCACCTCCTTGCGTTTCATTTTTTTATGGATACTATAAATGTGCTTTGGGCGCCCCGTTACTTCAGCCTTGATACCGGTCTGCTGCAACTCGCGCTGCAATTTATCCACCACCAGTGCAATATAATGTTCCCGGATAAGGCGGGTATCTTCGAGCAGTCTGGCGATTTTCTTATAGCGTTCAGGCTCAAGGATCCGAAAGGACAAGTCTTCCACTTCCCACTTTATTTGCCACAACCCTAAGCGATTGGCCAGCGGTGCGAATATATCGAGAGTCTCGTGCGCGACTTCCATTCTTTCTGGGATGCTGTTTACAGCGACATATCGCATCGTTTGCATCCGATCCGCTAAAGCTATGATAACGACACGGATATCTTCTGCCATTGCCAGCAACATTTTTCGTAAAGCCTCAACTTGCGCACTGCGGTCTGCTGTACCGCCATTATCTCTTGTTCCCAGCGTCGGGATGCGACCCATGCGTGCCACCCCTTCCACCAGGTGAGCTACGGTGGGATTGAAGGCTGTTTGCAATTCTTCCTTGTATCCATCCAAATAATCGGGGACGAACTGAAGCATTCCCGCTACCAAGGTGTCGCTATCGACCCGCAACAATGCAAGTACCGACACTGCGCCCAGCACGTGCTGGTTAACCGGCTCGCCAGTGGACAGGTATTTGCCGGCATACAGCGGCTGGGAAAGTTCCAGCGCATGCCGGACTATGTCGATTTCGCCGGGAGAAAACATGGGCAGAAGGGGCGATATGGATTCCCGCCAAAAGAGCCCATCCCGTCCGCCAGCAGCGGAAGAAAGCACCGTGGATGGGATATCCGGCGTAGCTCCTGAATCTGAATCTGGTAACTCACCGCTCATTTTTCAGTTTTACGCCTGTGTTAATTCGTTCATATGTTTGGAATATCTTGCCAGTAACGGCGACGCAGCGCACGCGAAGTCTCGACCACAAAAGTGTTATCCGCGAAGCGTAGCAGGACCGCACCATCGTTATCGCTACGCAGCAATGTACTTCCCAATGCTCGGTAGCGCTCCATCACTTCTTCCCTGGGATGCCCGAAACGGTTGCGATAGCCTACGGTGAATATTACCAGCCGGGGATTCACCTGACGTACAAACTCGTCAGTGGAGGAGGTTTTGCTGCCGTGATGGGGTGCCACCAGCACCGTTGAGGGAAGCGCATCGCCATCGTTTGCAAGCAATTGATATTCTGATTTTTTTTCGATGTCGGCGGGCAACAGCACACTGCCATGAGTTGTCGTGATTTTCAACACACAGCTCAATGCATTGGTTTTGAGCGTGGGGTTGCTGTAGCTCTGTTCCGATGGATATAGCATATCGAACTGTACCCCGTCCCACTGCCAGGATTCTCCTGCATGGCAACGGTGCTTATTGGTGGCGGCTAACTGGATCGGATGATCGACCCTCAAAGACGAAACCAGCCATTCCACCGGCACCGCTTCCAATACTGACAATGCACCACCGCTATGGTCCGAGTCAGCATGCGTGACAATCATCGCATCAAGATGCTTGATACCTTCTCCCCGCAAAAAGGGAACAATCGTACGGTTGCCACTATCCGCCTCGGAACTGAAACCCGGCCCTGTATCGTAAAGCAGCGCGTGATTTTCCGTACGTGCCACTATTGCCAATCCCTGACCGACATCCAGCACGGTAAGCCACAATTCCCCCGGCGCGGGCTTTTGTGGAAGTACCAGAAATAGTGGCAACAACGCGACCGCTCCCAGCCAGCGAGCCGGAAAACCTGCAATAAATCCCAGTCCTAACCGCCCAGGCAACAGCAACCATACGATGCCAGCCATACCGGCTGCTACTGCCCATGTGGGTGGCGCATGCTGGCTCCAGACGGCCTGCGGTACATCGCTCATCCACTGCATTACATCCATGCAACCGCTTAGTACTGCATGTGCGGGTAATAGCATGAAATCGAGTGGCGGCAATGTCGCCAGCAGCGTTAAAGGAACGACTACCAGGCTCACTAGCGGAATGGCGATCGCATTGGCAACGGGTGAAACCAGCGATACCTGTTGAAACATCGCCAGTAGCAGCGGTATGAGGCCGAGGGTTATTGCCCACTGCACCCGCGCCCATCCGGTTAACCAGTGAGTTCTACCGATACGCCCTGCTGATACCAGCATGATCATCGCTATCGCACCGAACGACAGCCAGAAGCCGGGCGAAAGTACCGCCCATGGATCAAGAACCACCACTGCCAGCAATGCCCACGTCAGTACTGACGTCGCGGAGGCGAAACGTCCCAGCCACAAAGCCAGGGCTACTACCGCAAGCATATAAACCGTGCGCTGTGCAGGTACTGCGAAGCCAGCGAGCAGTGCATAACCGAGTGCCGCCACAAGCCCGGCAATGACCGCAGCTTTACGCGCGGGCAGCCACAGCGCCAGGCGATAGCTCCTGCGCCATAACCAATACACAAGCGCAAATATCAGGCCCGATACCATGGTCACATGCAGTCCTGAGATACTCATGAGATGGTTTACGCCGGTACGCGTAAATATTTGCCACTGTTCACTTGAAATAGCTCGCTGATCGCCTACCGCCAACGCAACCAGAACGCCGGTATAAGCATAATCAGGCAATGCCCGGATAAAATGCTCGCGAATCTCCTGGCGTAAACGCTCGACATGGTAGGCAGGCTGATTAACCATTTCGTTCAGACGCAAATTATCGTCAGCTTTTCGTACGTAACCGGTAGCTCGGATGTTTCGCTCCAGCGCCCATTCTTCGAAATCGAAACCATGGGGATTGACGCTGCCGCGCGGACGCTTGAGCCGCGTCGTGAACTGCCAGCGTTCACCCGCATTGATTTGAGGCAGCACGGACTTGGAAATATCGGCATGCTTCCCGCGTTCTTTATACCAGGCGAGAGAAATACGAGCGGGAGCTACGGCATCTTTCGTTAGTACGTGCTCCACGTCGAAAGCAAAACGCAAGCTGTTTTCACTGGCTTGCGGTAGTTCCGCTACCACGCCAATCAATTGGATATCGCGTCCTTCCCATTCATGCGGAAGCACATCAGCCAGGCGCCACTGAGCAAAACCGGCTGCCCAGAAAAACCCAGCCCCCAAGAAAATTACAGTAAACAGAATCTTTCCGGCGACGACGAAAATGGGGGCCTGGCAGCGCCAGAGTAAAAACGCAGACGCTGCACCAGGCAACAACACCCACGCCCAGGCAATTTCTGGTAGCTCGGCCTGCTGTTGCAGCAGCCCTACTCCAAAGGCAAACGCCAGAATACATGTTCGCATCAGTGATTTCCGCCATCTACTGAATCCCATGTGAGCGTGGGAGAACTTATTGAACCAAAGAGAGGAGATCGATACTCAGCAGTAAATTGAACGGCCATTGAGGTTTATGAATGAAGCATCGGGCGATGGAGCGCCTGATATCCTGTATATGCGTCCGGCTTCCCTTAAACCTGACAGATCTTTGGTCCACATGCGACTGGCGGCCGGTTTATTATGTTTGCATCTCCCACCAGTATTTCCGTACACTCATCTCGTGCTCCGAAAATTCTTCAAAAAATATCTGCCCTCCCACGAGACCATCCGTCAGAACCGTTTTATCGGATTGTTCGGAGAACAGCTGCAACATCATAATCTGTGGCATCTTCATCGCAGGTCAGTGGCAGGTGGCGTGGCGGTAGGCTTATTCACCGGACTGATCCCCGGCAGCAATCCGGTGCAGTTCTTTTTCGCCGCTTTGTTTGCTATCGTTTTCAAGGTGAATCTCCCCGTGGCGGTGGCAACCACACTTTATTCCAATCCTTTCACGATCGTGCCGATTTATATCGTTGCTTACACCTTAGGTGAGTTTGTAATAGGTAACGGCACAGGCGATATGCCCCAAACCGAGTTGCACCTGATGGACAAAAATATCAGCGAATGGATCCCCGCATTGACAGACTGGGTGATGTCGCTCGGCAAGCCGTTGCTTCTAGGAATATTTCTGCTGGCGCTGCTGCTTGCCGTGGTCGGTTATTTTACGGTGCGTGCAACATGGCGGCTCTATATAATTTATGAATGGCGCAAACGAGCAAAACGGAGGCGCTGATGTCGGGAATGTCCGAACCCGGAGCCGCCAAAGTGACTGCCGTAAACCAATAATCAGTCTTACATCATGGCTGGCAATAGCCTGAGGGAGATGCTCCTGGTACCTTCATGCGACAAGTATGCCGTCCACCAACTGTAATATCCGCCCGGCCTTTTTGGCCAGCTCCGGATCGTGGGTGACAATGATGAGACTAGCACCCACACTGCGATTAAGTTCGAGCATCAATTCGAATACCCCGCTCGCCGTATGCCGGTCGAGATTGCCGGTAGGCTCATCCGCAAGAACACAGGCGGGCTGAGTAACCAGGGCACGTGCAACTGCCGCGCGCTGCCGCTCGCCACCGGAAAGTTCTCCGGGCGTATGGGAGAGACGATGGCCCAGACCTACTTTATTAAGTATTTCCGCTGCATGGTCATATGCCTCACTGTTGCTGATGCGCCGGATCAGTAATGGCATGGCAACGTTCTCCAGTGCGCTGAATTCCGGGAGCAAATGATGAAATTGATAAATAAAACCCAGCGACCTGTTACGCAGTCTGCATCTTTCTTCTTCATTGATGGTCGCTATATTCTGCCCCATGAGGCGGATATCGCCGCCAGTCGGCGCATCTAACCCGCCCAACAGGTGCAATAGTGTACTTTTACCGGAACCCGACGTGCCGACAATAGCAAGCGTTTCGCCTGCTAGGACATCGAGGTCTATGCCCATTAGTACCGGCACTTCCAGCTTACCCTGATAGTAACTTTTGCGCAGGCTGCGGCAGGAAATAATGGCTTTACTCATACCGCAGCGCCTCCGCAGGATTAACTCGGGACGCCCGGTAACTCGGATAAATGGTTGCCAGGAGTGTCAGCACGAACGATACCACCGCCACAGTTACCACGTCGGCGAGGTGCGGGTCAGATGGAATTTCGCTGATGTAATAAACTTCCCGTGAAAGGAACTGCACGCTGAACAGACGCTCAATCAGTGCGATCACTGCCTCCACATGGTATGCCAGCAGCACACCGCCAATCACGCCCAGCGTCGTACCGATGACTCCGATCAGCGTACCCTGCACGATGAAGATTTTCATGATACTGCGCGGGCTTGCGCCCAACGTGCGCAGAATAGCAATATCAGGCTGCTTATCAGTTACCGCCATCACCAAAGTCGATACAATATTGAATGCTGCTACAGCGATGATGAGGGCGAGAATAAGGGATAACATGCGCTTCTCGATCTGTATCGCACGAAAATAATTGGCATGCTGGCGGCTCCAGTCGCTGATATGAACATCTGTGGAAATCATTGGCGCAAGTTCTCGCGCAACTTGCGGCGCTTGGAACAAATCGCGCAGCTTCAGCCGCACACCCGATACCTGATCATCCTCCATACGGTAGAGCGTTTGCGCGTCTGCCAAATGAATTAGCACCAAACCCGAGTCGTATTCAAAATGTCCTGCTTCGAAGATGCCTGTAATAGTGAACTGTTTGAGACGCGGCAATATACCTGCTGGCGTTACCTGTCCCTGAGGCGAGATCAACACAATCTTGTCACCGGTGAACACACCGAGAGCTCGTGCCAACTCGCGGCCGATAATGATGCCGAACCGTCCCGGCACAAGATTATCAAGCTCGCCGTCCACCATCATCTGGGCGAGATCAGCAACATTATTTTCGATATCCGGCAGGATGCCTCTTACCACAACGCCACTGACAACTTGATCGAATGACACCATGCCCTGCGCGCTGACATAAGGTGCGGCAGCCTCTACCTGTGGGTGCTTGAGCGCTTCATGCGCGACCTGGCGCCAGTCGGTCAACTTACCGTCAATTCCGCTTATCTGGATGTGCGATGCCACACCGAGGATACGTGTACGTACTTCTTTCTGAAAGCCGTTCATCACCGACATTACGGTAATAAGAGCTGTCATGCCGAGCGTAATCCCTAGGAGGGAAATCAGAGAGATGAAGGAAATGAAGTGATTGCGGCGCTTGGCGCGCGTGTAGCGGAGACCAATGAAGAGTTCGTAGGGAGACACGGAATAACTACCCGGGATATAAGGAATGCCGCAGTTTGCCACATTCTGTCCGGGGTTAACAGACAACCGGGCGTTGAGACCTTGCTGGCACGTGATTTTATGCGAACAAAAACGTTTCTAAGCGATGAGGAATATGAGCCAAAGA
>JBDTWQ010000026.1:0-4908 GCA_040006595.1 Nitrosospira sp. | reverse complement strand
ACCCAAAGCCATTCGATGGTATGCCGCTGTGCGAGCTGATCGAGCTCTTTCCACAGATCGTCATTTTTTACCGGTTTCTTGTCGGCAGTGCGCCAATTGCGCTTTTTCCAGGAATGTATCCATTCGCTGATGCCCTTTTGCACATATTGGGAATCGGTGTGCAGCCGAATTTCGCATGGCTGTGTCAGCGCTTCCAGTGCGCGGATTACCGCAAGCAGTTCCATGCGGTTATTGGTCGTCAGCTTTTCGCCGCCGTACAATTCGCGTGTGTTGCCGTTGTATTGCAGCAGCGCGCCCCAGCCCCCAATGCCCGGGTTACCCTTGCAGGCTCCATCGGTAAATATTTCCACCACGCCGGTGCGCTTCGCTTTCACGGCTTCCGCTTACTTCCGGCCTTGCGCTGTCGCCTTGACCGTGGCCTTTGCGTTGGTCTCGCTACACGCGGCGTGCCGTGATTCTCGTCCGGACCTGTTGCCGCTGAGTTTTTGTGCAACCGGCGCCATCCCTCTCCTGGCAGCGCGTACCTCTTTCCATTCCGGCTTGATAACGCGCATACCATGAACACGCTTGACCGCCGTGAGGAAGTATATGCCGCCAGAGAAAGGCCACCAGCGATCGCCAGCGGCCTCCATGAAGCTGAACCGCTTCAACCATTTTTCCTGGCTGAATGGCGGCGCATAGCAACATAACCGGTCTTTAGTGATTTCGAAATCCAGTAATGTCAGCCAATCCTTAAGACGCGGCAGCGAGATAAAATTGCCGCGCCAGGGAAACTGGCCCTCCACTGATCGTAAAAAACGGTCCTCCACCAATCCGAGAACACCCCGCACACCCCAAAGGCTGCGAGGGTTAAAGCCACAGACAATCACGTGGCCTTCAGGCATCAGCACCCGCTGCACCTCACGTAGAATCTGATGGGGATTGGAACTGAATTCGAGCACGTGCGGCAATAGCGCCAGATCTATACTATTCGTTTCAATCGGCAGGAACTCTGGGCTCGCTCGCACTGCGGCACTCTCCTCGGTTCCCGCGCAAAACTGCAACGGCATGCGGTTGGCGCGCAGAAAATCATATTGCGGAAATCCGATCTGCATGGCATTGTAGCCAAACACGTCCGCCACGGCCTCGTCAAAATGATTTTGCTCCCGCTCCAGCAGATACTGGCCCAGGGAGGTTTCAAACCATTCCAGCTTATTTTTTGTTGGCATCTATAATGTCAAGAATAGGTAAATGGAATCCAACTGCGCAGAATTCAACCCACGAGTCACCATGAATATTCGCAGCCTTGTTTAACCTCACTATCTTTTCCGCCAGACCTAAATTTAACCCAGCTTAACTCAACCGCCAATTATCATGACTATGCCTCATATCGTTGCCATTCGCGCATTTACCGATAATTATATCTGGGTCATCCGCGACCACTGTCATGCAGCCGTGGTCGATCCAGGCGATGCCTCGCCTGTGCTGGCTTACTTGCAACATGAAAAACTGAAACTCATCGCCATTCTCAACACCCATCACCACAACGACCATGTGGGAGGCAATGCCGCGCTGCTGCGGGAATTTACGGTACCCGTTTACGGCCCTGCGAACGAATCGATTCCCACACTTACCCATCGTCTCAAGGAAAGCAATGACCCCGAGAGCGAAGAAGGCAACGCCTACATTCCGGAATTCTCGCTCAGCCTCAGGGTACTGGATATACCCGGTCATACCGCCGGACATATTGCGTATTATGGCGCAAACCTGCTGTTTTGTGGGGACACCCTGTTTGCCTGCGGTTGCGGTCGGTTATTTGAAGGAACCGCGCAGCAAATGGTTGATTCATTGCAGAAACTAGCTGATTTACCCAATAAAACCGAGGTTTATTGCGGCCACGAATATACGCAGAACAATATTCGTTTTGCGAGAATCGTCGAGCCTGGCAACCAGGCATTGATCAAGCTTGAGGATGAAGTGAAGAAGTTGCGCGTACAGGATATACCCACGCTGCCCTCCACCATCGCAATCGAGAAAGCCACCAATCCTTTCCTGCGTTGCGACCAGCCGGAAATCATCCAGAGCGCAAGCAACCATGCGGGCAAACCATTAGCTGATCCTGTCAGCGTATTTGCCGCCCTCCGCGACTGGAAGAATCATTTTTAGCCTGCTTTTCCGCCATTGCCATGGTCTGTCATATTTGCGTTACCGCATGCATCTGATAGATAGCGATAAATTTCTCGTGTAACGCGGCGTCAGTATTACAACGAAATGGGGTTGCAGCCAATCGCCCAATCGCGAAACGGATGACTGAAAATTGCGATTTACAGCGCGCCCATGAATGATCGGGCGCTTGCGTTGTCATAGAAATGTGCTTTACTTCATTAAAGCGCAAGCGTGCACCGTCCTCTACGGATACGGTCACATTGACTTAACGACTCAATCGCCCGTTGTGGAATAGTGAACCAGCGGAATGCCGTCATTCACTACACAGATCGTTCACACACAGGCACCACTATGGAAGGGTAAAAATATATGAACCCATTAGAACAGATATTGCAGTGCGGCCAATCCGTCTGGCTGGATTCGATCAGCCGCGATCTCATCAATAGCGGGGAATTGCAACGCCTGGTAAGCGAAGACAAGCTGCGCGGCGTGACCAGCAATCCCACCATTTTCGAGCAGGCCATCGCACACGGCAATAGTTACGACGACGCGCTGCGCGCCCTGCTGAAAGCCGATGTGCAGCAAACGGACAAGGCGCTATTTGAAGCGCTGGCTGTCGCCGACATTCGCAAGGCCACCGATGTGCTGCGGCCGGTCTATAACGCAACCGAAGGCGGCGACGGTTACGTCAGCCTCGAAGTCTCCCCACATCTCGCCCACGATACGGACGGAACAATAGCCGAAGCGAAGCGGCTTTGGGATGCGGTGCAACGCCCCAACCTCATGATAAAGATTCCCGCCACTCCGGCAGGCATCCCTGCAATTTCTCAATCCCTCGGCGCGGGCGTCAACATCAATGTCACCCTGATGTTCTCGCTGCGGCATTATGAAGACGTGGCGCGTGCCTATATTCGCGGGCTTGGCGGGAGGGAGGAGTCATCATCGGGTAAAAAGATCACCTGGCCGGTTTCAGTGGCATCGTTTTTTGTCAGCCGGGTGGATAACATCGTCGATCCCCTGCTTGAAAAGAATGGCTCGCCTGAGGCACTCGCGCTACGCGGCAAAATCGCAATCGCCAATGCCAAACTCGCTTATCAGCGTTTCCGTGAAATATTCTATGGCGAGCCTTTTGCCGCGTTTCGCAACAAAGGCGCACGTGTGCAGCGGCCGTTATGGGGTAGCACCGGTACTAAAAACCCTGCTTACTCCGATGTGCTGTACCTGGAGGAATTGATTGGTCCCGATACCGTCAACACCGTCCCGCCCAAAACGCTTCACGCGTTCCGCGATCACGGCCACGCACGGGTCACGCTCACGGAAAACGTGGCGCAAGCGGAAGCGGACATTGCACGGCTGCCGGATTTCGGAATCGATCTCGACGCCATCACCGAAAAGCTTCAGGATGATGGCGTGGACGCGTTCGCCGAGTCCTACGATAAGCTGCTTGCCGCGCTGAAGACCAAGCGGCAGGATGTTCTTGCGCAGACGGCCTGAAGTCAATGCCCGGAGACCGGATCACTATCTTTTGGGGAACTCTATAAACTCGTAGTGGATGAGCTGTATCCAGTCGGATATCTGCAAATTCGAATTTATAGCGGTGCCCCACTATTGCACTATTACGCTACTACGAACCACTACGGAGGCAGAACGCGATGGATATCGGAATGATCGGTTTGGGACGAATGGGCGGCAACATGGCGCAACGGCTGATCCGCGGCGGTCACCGCGTAGTCGGTTTCGCACGCAATCCGGAAGCGCTCACGCAATTGAAGGAAAAAGGAATTCTGCCCGCCGCGTCGCTCGAAACACTTGTCAATGAAATGGAATCACCCTGCGTAATATGGTTAATGATTCCCGCAGGCACTGCGGTGGATGAGATGATAGCCGCGTTGTTTCCGCAACTGGGGCGGGATGACGTGATTATCGACGGCGGCAATTCGAATTACAAGGATACGCAGCGCCGCGCCCAAATGCTGGAAGCAAACCATATCCACTATGTAGACGCAGGCACCAGCGGCGGTATATGGGGGCGGGAAAACGGCTACAGCATCATGGTCGGCGGCGACGAACGGGTGATCGAACGCTTGCGTCCCATTTTCGAAACGCTTGCTCCGGCGCCGGATAAGGGATGGGGGCGTGTCGGCCCCTGCGGCGCAGGGCACTTCACCAAAATGATCCATAACGGCATCGAGTACGGCATGATGCAGGCGTATGGCGAAGGCTTTGCAATCCTGAATCGCAAAAAGGAATTCAAGCTGGACTTGCATCAGATAGCCGAAATCTGGCGCGACGGCAGCGTGGTGCAATCATGGCTGCTCGATCTGACCGCCGCCGCATTGGCGGAGAATCCGGGTCTCGAAGGTATCGCCCCGTATGTCTCGGATTCCGGCGAGGGGCGCTGGACAGTCGCCGAAGCAATCGACCTTGATGTTGCCGCCCCGGTCATTACACTGGCTTTATTGCAACGATTGCAGTCGCGCGATACCGAATCGTTCTCGAACAAATTGCTGTCAGCGCTACGCAACCAGTTCGGCGGCCATGAGATGAAGAAAGAATAGCTTCACGAGGCAATTTTGTAGTTATCCCGGCGAGTGCACTATTGCTGACACCCGGGGGGATGTTGTGCGGACTTTATACATTTTAACGGCAACGTCAGCGGTCAGTGGGGCTAGCGTAGCGTAACCCGACCACCCATTCGACAAAATCCATCCGATTCCATCATTTGTACGCTATCGGAATCCATCACCCACTGCGATCTTCTAG
>JBDTWQ010000025.1:0-3083 GCA_040006595.1 Nitrosospira sp. | reverse complement strand
ACATCTTCGTGACCAATAGCGGTATCCTGAAAGAAGGCATAGCGCAAGGCATAGCCAATTCAATACTTATAAAAATCAACCAGATCGGCACGCTTACCGAAACCTTTTCCGCCATAGAGACCGCCAAGCGCGCAGGCTATACCTCGGTGATTTCGCATCGTTCCGGTGAAACTGAAGATACCACCATTGCTGATATCGCCGTAGCTACCAATGCCCTGCAAATCAAGACTGGCTCGCTTTCCCGCTCTGATCGTCTGGCCAAATACAACCAACTGCTGCGCATTGAAGAAGATCTGGGCGACGCCGCAAGCTACCCCGGACGAGGTGCCTACTACCAGTTGAGATAATGACTTTAGACATAAAGAGGTTTCGCGCCAATTATTGGTCAACTCATTTACAACTGAGTTGAGGGGCGTAAGGAACTTGAAGTGCGTTATATAAATTCAGGCGGAACCGCAACAAAAGCGGAAGAAAGCGGAAAGGGGCAAGCAGGCAAGTAGCGGTTGCTCGTAAATAGTGATTCCATAGAGAGATGCGCAAGGGACCTCTGAATAAGTTTTCCGTGGAGTGCGTTCTCCCGCAAAGCCGCCGTCGCGCCAGCGTGGGATTTGTTCAGAGGCTCCTTAAGTGAAAGTGCTAAGTCTTATACTCACTGCTCTGATTGCACTGCTGCAATATCCGCTATGGCTGGGCAAGGGTAGTTGGCTCAAAGTTTGGGAAGTGGATCAGCAGGTCATAACACAACACGAAATCAATCAGAAACTACAAGCTCGTAACACTGCGCTGGACGCGGAAGTACGCGATCTCAAGCAGGGTTTTGATGCCATTGAAGAGCGTGCCCGTAGCGAACTGGGCATGATCAAGCAGGATGAAATCTTTTTCCATATATTGGAAGATAACAAAAAAAATACTTTGCGAGCCGACAAGATGGGAGAAGGAAGCTCTCAGTAGCAAAGTAGCGGAACCTACAACCTTAGTTGTCACGATCGATTCACTGCAGGGCCTGCGATGCCGGGAGCTTAACGCAGCGGGCTCCGGTTCTGCAGTACCGGAATGGGATGGTGTTTTTTGGACAGCCTGATTTGTCTGGCTTTTGGTGAAGGGTAGTATCGACCATTCGTTTTGCCGCCCTCATTGCCTGTGAGGCGCCCATCTCCGCAAGGACCCCCTCGTGCGCACGTGAGACCTATTCAGAAATTCACTCATGAAGGGAATCCACCCTTCGCCTCTTCGCTTTCGCATACCCATCCCATAGAGTCCATGCAAACTCGGCGCCCTTTGCTCTATATAGATCCGGCATTGCCTGGGGGAAAAGTCATCATTTTCTTCTTGCAATTTCCATTTCAGAGAATATCCTGAAATCTATATTCTTCGTAAACGGAAAAGCAGCGGGTGAGCCCTTACAATGGTGGTAATCAAATAGCGGGACAAAACTCATGCATTTGTTTTTAATATCTGGTATCGCCCTCGCCATAGGCGTTGTGGGTTTTGCTCTGCAAAACAACGTTCCTGTAACGGTAACTTTGGCCTTGTGGAGTTTCGAGGGTTCACTGGCTCTGATGCTGCTGCTCGCAATGGGCCTGGGGGTACTCATTGCCGGTCTGATGTCATCGCCGAGCATGATAAAAAACCGGTGGATACGTTCGCGCCTTCGTAATCAGGTTTCGCGGCTGGAAGGAGACAAAATAGCGCTGGAGCGGCGCATCGTTGAACTGGAGGCTGAGCTTGAAAGATTGACTCCAACACCGGTTCAGGCGGAGCCCGAGCGCTTCCCAGGATTAAGATCTCTATTTATAGGCGGCCCCGAGAAACCTAAAGAATAATCAAAATTACGCACAATCGCTAACTGGAGTATATCCACGTCATTTCAAACTGGTGGCATACGCTTTAGCGTTACCAATTCCACGAACACCGACTCCTTTTCGTCAGCCAGCCAAATCTGCCCATCCTGTATGGTGCAATTTAAATGCATGTTGCGCTGTGCCTGTTTTGCAATGGCCCGGCTGGCTTCAAGCGGCAGATTGATCACGGCCAGATTCCTGATCTGTTCGAGTTTGCCGCAGCACTGGTTCCACCACGTATCGGCGACTCGGCCGCCATACGAATAAATGAATACCTGCCTGGCACGACCACAGGCTTTGCGGATCATTTTCTCATCCGGGAGACCTACATCTATCCAGAACTGGACAGCCCCAGTCAAATCCTTTTGCCAGAGATCAGGTTCGTCACAGGTGCTAAGCCCATTGCCAAACGATAATGTTTCATGGGCGTGCAGCACGAAGGCCAGTAATCGCACCATCATGCGTTCGTCCGTTTCCGATGGATGGCGGGCGAGGGTGAGCGTGTGATCATGATAATAATTGCGATCCAGATCCGCGATTTGCAGCTCGGCTTTAAAAATGGTTGCTCCAGTAGCCATATGAGTGTGTTCTGTTATGCGATTATCTAATGTTTAACAATCAGAGCCGATAAGCCGCGCTCGTTTAGCATCGCATACTCGATGAATTCCTGTCCTTCCCCTGCGTAAAAGCGTTTCATGAAACGAGGGGAACGTCGCGACGAGGGGCCCATTAATGTGTGTCACGAACGTTAGTAGACACGACTATCGCATGACTCGGTTTGCTGTTCCGTGGCGCATGAAAATCGTTCATTGCACTCCGTGAATAAGCTTTCAGCTATTGAATTTGTAATTCCCCGCAGTCTTGCTGCAGGGAATTGCAAGTGAATCCAGTGGCGATGTAGGGAATCCCTGACAAGATCCTCATTTATTCTTACATCATGTTTCAACACTCCCTGACAGACACCCTCGTCATCTGTGTGTTATTTGTAATATACAAATAAAAAATCCGGGAGTAAGTAAACATGGAACGTCTCACTATATCGCTTAATGATCAACTCGCCGAGCAGTTTGATGTCGCAATGCATAAGCGCGGTTATTTTAATCGCTCGGAAGCCGTGCGTGACCTGATACGGGATCTGCTTGATACCGTCCGCTCAGAAGAACATGACGAAGGTCACTGTATTGCCACGCTCAGCTATATATACAGTCATCAGGAAAGTGAGCTGGCCAGCTCGCTTACTGC
>JBDTWQ010000024.1:0-3151 GCA_040006595.1 Nitrosospira sp. | reverse complement strand
TGGCTGGTCACAGCAAGTGGGCTAATATCAAACACAAGAAGGCCGCGCAGGACGCCAAGCGCGGCAAGATTTTCACCCGGCTCATCAAGGAAATTACCGTTGCCGCCCGACTCGGCGGGGGCGATCTCGCCAGCAATCCCCGGTTGCGTCTGGCCGTCGATAAAGCCTACGAGCAAAACATGCCCAAGGACAATATTGAGCGAGCCATCAAGCGTGGCAGCGGTGACCTGGAGGGTGTGAATTACGAAGAAATACGTTACGAAGGTTATGGTATTGCCGGCGCAGCCGTATTGGTCGATTGCATGACTGACAATCGCGTGCGCACTGTCGCGGATGTGCGCCACGCCTTCACCAAGTATAACGGCAGCCTCGGCACCGATGGCTCGGTCGCATTCTTGTTCAAGCATTGCGGGCAATTGCTTTTTCCTCCCGGTACTGATGAAAACAAGCTGATGGAAGCGGCCCTGGAAGCGGGGGCGGAGGATATAATCAGCAACGATGACGACAGCATCGAAGTCATTACCGCGCCATACGAATTTGCCGAGATCAGGGCAGCACTGGATAAAACAGGTTTCAAGGCGGAGCATGCCGAAGTGACAATGAAGCCTGTCAATGACATCGTATTGACTGGCGATGATGCGGTGAAAATGCAAAAACTGCTGGATGCACTGGAAAATATTGACGATGTACAAGAGGTCTATACAACGGCAGTAATTGGCGAATAGGCTCGGTTTTCCCGAAAATCCGAATTCGGCACATCAATTTCGCGATTTGATGTTTACCGCCGTATTACTTTCATTACTGTAATCATTGCATGCGTCTGCTTTTCTGCTTGCGCCCGTTTGCCAACCTGGGCTTATTTAGCCCCGGAAACGAACTGCGGGGTGGAAATTTCTAATTTTTAGAGCCGCTTTTATCAGCAGGTAAAAAAATCCGTATCCTTGGCATAGACCCCGGCTTGCGCATCACAGGTTTCGGGATTATCGATAAAACCGGCAGCAAGTTGGCGTACGTCAGCAGCGGTTGTATCAAAACACCGGATAACGAGCTGCCGTTGCGCCTGAAGTGCATCATGGATCATCTCAATGAAGTCATTGCACAGCACCGTCCTGAACAAGTAGCGGTGGAGCAGGTGTTTGTCAACATCAATCCGAAATCCACGCTGATGCTCGGCCAAGCCCGCGGCGCGGCGATATGCGCGGCGGTGCTGAACAATCTCATCGTCGCCGAATATACCGCACTGCAAATCAAGCAGGCGGTGGTCGGCCAAGGTCATGCGAAAAAAGAACAGGTGCAGGAAATGGTGAAGCGGCTGTTACAGCTTGACGGTAGTCCCAGCGCGGATGCGGCGGATGCCCTTGCATGCGCTATTTGTCATGCCCACGGCGGGCTGGGGCTGGGCGGAATTTCGACAGCGGGCTACCGCATGAAACGGGGGCGGCTGGTATGATCTTGAATCTGGCAACTGATCGCTCATTTTTCACCCATTTTTCAAGCTCGGCGCTATGACCTACGAAGACGTTTTGCGCCACCCGACCGCTATCATTATGGTGAGTCTGCTCCAACTGCCGGATTTAGGATGATCGGCAGAATAACGGGATTCCTGCTGGAAAAACTTCCACCATTGGTGCTGGTTGACGTGCAGGGCGTGGGTTATGAAATCGACGTGCCGATGAGCACATTTTATCATTTGCCCGCCATCGGCGCGCAAATCACACTTCACACTCATCTTGTGGTGCGCGAGGACGTGCATCTGCTTTTCGGTTTCGCCACCGAAGCAGAGCGGCAGGCTTTTCGGCAGCTCGTAAAGATTTCCGGCGTTGGTGCAAGAACCGCGCTGGCTTTGCTGTCTGGCCTGAGCGTAGCCGACCTGCATCAAGCGGTGACGGCTCAGGATAGTGGACGGCTGATTAAAATCCCTGGCATCGGTAAAAAAACTGCCGAACGTTTGCTGCTGGAATTGCGTGACAAGCTCGATGCCGGTATGGCTGGCGAAAAAGACGCAGCGGGAGCAACGCCCTCCTCCTCAAGGGGCGGGAGCGACGTACTCAATGCGCTGTTGTCTCTGGGTTATAATGACCGGGAAGCGAGCTGGGCGATCAAACAGTTACCTGCGGATGTTGCCGTATCCGACGGCATACGGCAGGCGCTGAAGCTTCTGTCGAAAGAAAAGTGATGTAAAGTAGCCCCGAGGCCAAACTCGCATCTTATGAATTTATCTGCAGTATCCACCACTCCGGAGTGAGCGAGTGCATTATTTGAATGATTGAAACTGATCGATTAATCACTTCTGCGCCCGTTTCTCTTCAGGAAGAAGATCTGGAGCGGGCGCTGCGCCCCAAGCATTTTGACGAGTACGTCGGCCAGGAAAAAATTCGCGGACAGTTGCAGATATTCATCGAAGCGGCGAGACGGCGACGGGAAGCGCTCGATCATGTGCTGCTTTTCGGCCCGCCGGGTTTGGGCAAAACCACACTTGCTCACATTATTGCGAGGGAGATGGGCGTGAGCCTGCGTCATACTTCCGGCCCGGTGTTGGAGCGTCCAGGTGATCTGGCAGCGCTGCTGACCAACCTCGAACCCAACGACGTGCTGTTTATTGACGAAATTCATCGTCTTTCACCGGTGGTGGAAGAGATTCTTTACCCTGCGCTGGAGGATTATCAGCTTGATATCATGATCGGTGAAGGCCCTGCGGCGCGGTCAGTCAAGCTCGATTTGCCGCCGTTTACCCTTGTCGGCGCCACCACTCGCGCAGGGATGCTGACCAACCCGTTGCGTGATCGCTTTGGTATCATTTCGCGCCTTGAGTTTTACTCGGTAGAAGAGCTGACCAAAATCGTGACGCGCTCGGCGGGGTTGCTGAACGTGGAAATCTCCCTTGATGGAGCTATAGAAATCGCGCGTCGTTCGCGCGGCACGCCACGCATAGTCAATCGCCTGCTGCGACGGGTGCGTGATTTCGCTGAAGTCAAAGCCGACGGTCACATTACCCGCCCTGTAGCGGACGCGGCATTGATAATGCTGGATGTTGACCTCCTTGGCCTCGACGTAATGGATAGAAAGTTGCTGCTGGCAGTGATGGAAAAATTCGGTGGGGGTCCGGTGGGCGTGGATAATCTCGCCGCCGCCATCAGCGAAGAGCGTGGCA
>JBDTWQ010000023.1:0-3013 GCA_040006595.1 Nitrosospira sp. | reverse complement strand
GGATTCGGGATTATGATTTTCATCATTGCCCAGAAGGAACTAAAAGTTTTGTTTGGCTCGCCGCTGGCCTGGATATTACTTGCACTGGTGCAATTAGTGCTGACCTGGGTTTTTGTGGCCCATCTCGATACCTTTCTGCAGATTCAGCCGCAACTGGTGAAAATCGTCAATCCCCCGGGAATAACGGAAGCAATTATTGCGCCGGTATTTGCCATGGCTGCAATAGTGCTGTTGATGGCCACTCCTCTTTTAACCGCGCGTCTCGTCGCCGAGGAGCGCCGCAATCACACCATGACTTTCCTCATTTCCGCACCTATCTCCATGACCGACATCGTACTGGGAAAATTTCTCAGCTTGATGATTTTCTTTTCTGCGGTGATTGCTCTGATCGTGGCGCTGTCGATTTCTCTGCTGGTTGGTGGTACGCTGGATTTTGGCTTGTTGCTGAGCAATGTCGCCGGCTTATTCCTCATATCCGCTTGTTTCGCCTCTCTCGGACTTTATATTTCCTGCATCAGTGCTCATCCAGGCACTGCGGCTGCTGGTACTTTAGGGGCACTCCTGGTTTTCTGGGTGATAGACATTGCTGCGGGGGACGATAAGGACGGCATTACACGCAACTTTGCTCTGCTCGGGCATTATGAAAATTTCAACCGTGGCGTGATCGACACTTTTGACCTCACATACTTTTCGTTGTTTGTCCTTGTCTTTTTGGTACTGTCTGTTCGCCGGCTGGATGGAGAACGGCTACGTGGGTGAAGCTGCGGACGCCTGAAATAAATGATCACGGATAATAACAAACTGCATATGCACAGACTGGTGCAAAACGGCGCGTTTGTGGTCCTGCTGATATCATCGGTAGGGTTTCTAGGCTATCTCGCATGGGAAACTCGTGTCCAGTGGGACGTCAGCCAGAATGGACGCAATAGCTTAAGCCAGGCGAGCGTGGAGGTGTTGAGAAAAATTAACGGCCCGCTTACGGCCACCGTCTACGCCACGGCTCGAGACGCGCAATTGGGGAATATCCGTAAAATCATCACTGAATTTCTCTCGCGTTACCAGCGTGTCAAACCCGATTTCACCGTCATATTCATCGATCCTGCCGAGCAGCCGAAACTCGCTCAGGACGCGGGAGTCCAGGTGAATGGGGAAATAGTGGTGGCGTTCCAGGGCAGACGCGAACACCTCACCACCCTCAATGAACAGGCGCTAACGGGTGTGCTGATGCGGCTGGCGCGTTCCAGCGAGAAGCTGGTGATAACGCTCACCGGCCACGGCGAGCGAAAGCCGGACGGCATCGCCGGTCATGACTTGGGAGAGTTTGGCAAGCAGCTGATGATCAGGGGTTTCAAGATCAGGACACTCAATCTTTCTATTGACGACGATGTTCCGGTTAATACGAGTATGCTCATTATTGCCTCGCCACGGGTCGATTTGCCGGAAGGGGAAGTGGACAAACTGCTCGCGTATATCGCCCGCGGCGGCAACCTGTTGTGGCTAATAGACCAAGAACCTTTACATGGACTACAACCGCTGGCCGAGAAACTGGAACTGACGCTCACACCCGGCGTCGTGGTTGATCCTCGGGCTCAGCAAATAAAACTGCCGATCACCATTGCGCTGGGCGCAAATTACGGACAGCATCCAGTCACAAGCAATTTCGACTATATCACGATGTTCCCTTTTGCCCGTCAGATAACCGTCAATGAGAGCAAGGAATGGCACGGCGTTTCGCTGGTGGAGGCAGCCCAAAGCGGCTGGGTGGAAACCGGAAAGCTGGATGCCACAATCGCTTTCGACAAAACGTATGATGTCTCCGGTCCCGTAACTATCGCCGCTGCCCTGAGCCGCACCTTGGCAGACCGTGAACAACGCATCGCCGTCATCGGCAGTGGAAATTTTCTTGCCAACACTTACCTGGGCAGCGGCAACAATCTGGATTTCGGCATTAATCTCGTTAACTGGCTCACTGGGGACGAAAATCTTGTCACTATTCAACCTCGTGCCACACTCGACAGCACTCTGATTTTAAATGAATCGATGCTAATCATAATTGCCGGGGGCTTTCTTATCGTTCTGCCGCTCATTTTTCTGACGAGCGGGGTGGTCATATGGTGGCGACGCGGAAGAAGATGAACCCCAAATTTCAAAGAGATATTCTAATTGCCTGAATTACCTGAAGTCGAAGTTATCCGTCGCGGCATCGTCCCTCATCTTGAGGGGCACCGCATTGTTGGCGCCACGATACGAAATCCGAATCTGCGCTGGCCGGTCCCGTACGATCTGGGGAATACGCTTTGCGGACTGGAAATCAGCAAGGTGATGCGGCGCGGAAAATACCTCCTGTTCGACTGTGGCAAAGGTACACTGATTCTGCATCTCGGAATGTCCGGCAGCCTGAGATTACTTTCTGCTACAAGCCCACCGCAAAAACACGATCATGTCGATCTGGTTTTGGATAACGAGATGATTCTGCGTTTGAGAGATCCGCGTCGTTTTGGCGCAATTCTGTGGGCATCAGGTGATGTCATGCACCACCCGTTATTGGCTCAACTTGGGCCCGAGCCACTTGCTCCGGCGTTCAATGGAAATTTGATATACGAAAAAACCCGGGGCCGTAGCGCCAGCATCAAGGAAGTGCTGATGAACAGCCGTATTGTCGTCGGCATCGGTAATATTTACGCCAGCGAAGCGCTCTTCCTTGCGGGTATTAATCCTATGACCGCTGCAGGACGGATCGGCTTGAGCAGATACGAAAAATTGGTACAGGCAATAAAGAAAACGCTCAATCTCGCGATTGAAGCGGGCGGCAGCAGCTTACGCGATTTCGTCAACAGCGATGGCAAACCCGGCTATTTCCAGCAGCAGTATTGGGTATATCGCCGAACCGGACAGCCCTGCCGAAAATGCGGTGCACCTATCACGCAGATCAGGCAGGGGCAGCGTTCAAGTTTTTATTGTCCGCGCTGCCAAAAATAAGTCAGGAATAAGCCAAAAGTGAGGGAAGCCGCAC
>JBDTWQ010000022.1:0-12129 GCA_040006595.1 Nitrosospira sp. | reverse complement strand
GAGCATTCTTGAAAGTGACAATGCCGGAAAAAGAAATATAGAAATTCATTTCTATTGCTTGTTGCGCCACTTCCCAGCTTTCCGTAAAGCAATGCATCACCCCGCCGACGCTATCCGCACCCTCTTCCGCCATGATGCGCAGTGTATCCGCCGCAGCTTCGCGGGTATGTATGATGAGCGGTTTGCCACATTGCCGCGCAGCGCGGATATGCTGGCGGAATCGCTCCCGCTGCCACTCCAGATCGCCTTTGAGGCGAAAGTAATCCAGCCCGGTTTCGCCGATGGCAATAACCTTGGGATGATCAGCCAGAGACGCCAGTCGCGCAGCCTGCGGCTCGGTCAGATTCTCATAATCAGGATGAACGCCGACAGAGGCAAACAGGTTGGAATGAGTTTCCGCCAGCGCAAGCACTCGGGGAAAGTCTTCCAGATTAACGCTGACACAAAGGGCATGGCTGACCTCGTTATCTCGCATTCTATCCAGCAACTCGTTGAGGTTGCTGGATAGATCGGGGAAATCGAGATGACAGTGGGAATCAACAAACATGGCTGAAAATTAGCAAGTGGCGCAAGTTTTGGTTGCGCCGGGTGGTTAAATCTGAATCCGGCAGTTGACCGCTTATTTTCAACTCATTCTCCGTTAAGCGCCCTGACCCGCAATGACATCGAACGGCTCTCTCAGTCAGTGCGCCTGCTCCGCGCGAGAGGCTGCGGGGCAACCGACATGACGTAGGAAAACAGCATCTCCTCCAGAAATAACCTGGAGTTGAGCGGATGGTGCGCCAGTCGTTGTGTTGCATTCAAGGTGCGCAAATAAGTAGCCAGTGAGCGCGGATCAATCTCTGATGCCAGTGATTTTATGGTGGCAAGCATATCCAGATGGTAGCGGATTTTTCCGGTAGTGCAAAAACTCATCAAATCATAGCACCATTTCTGCAACCAGTTGACCAAGGTGGGCAAATCCGACTTTTGCATTTCCTCAGCCAGCACGATCGGGTTAAAGCTGCCTGGTGCGCTGATTTGCCTGATAAAGACCTCATGGCGCTCAAGATAATGGTCATCGTTGAATTCCAGCGCAGCCAGCGGGGCGTAGCCTGCGGAAGCAAGACACCTGGCGGGGTATTTGATCCCCTGCTCTTTAAGCCAGGCAATCGCGGTAGCGGGGTCGGGAGCGGGCATAGCAATCTGGCAGCAGCGGCTACGTATGGTCGGCAGCAAATGCTGCCCGCGATGCGTCACCAGAATGAATAATGTTCGTGGCGGCGGCTCTTCCAGATTTTTCAGCAGAGCATTCGCGGCTTCGTGATTCATCGTTTCCGCTGGATAAATCAGGATAATTTTATGGCCATTCTGGTGACTGGACATATTAATGAATTCGGTAACGGCACGAATTTGTAGAATACGAATTTGTTTACTGGGCTTTTTCCTGGATTTTGCGCTGCCGGACTCTCCAGCGGAACCTGAAAGGGATTCCGTTTCAGCGCCTATCTCAACGTCAGTACTATCCTCATCCGCACCGGCATCGGGCGATCCATGCTTTTCCGCCATTGCTTCGGGTACGATCAGGCGAAAGTCCGGGTGGCTTCCCTGTTCAAACCATCCGCAGCTTTGGCAGTTTTGGCACGCCTCCCCTGCTTCAATTGACGGGTTTTTGCAGAGCAAGGATTTAGCCAACTGCCGACCAAATGTAAACTTGCCGATACCTTGCCTACCCTTTAGCAACAGGGCGTGACTCATGGACGCGCGATCCCGTGCCAATATCCGCCACATCTCTTTTTGCCATGAATAAATAGTATTCATTAACAAATAGATAAAATTATTTTATCAAGTGATTTCTTAACTTCATTCAGGGATTGGTTTGAGTCGATTACTTTTATCCGGTGAGGGAATTTATGGGCCCTTTCGAGATAAGCCCCTCGTACTTTCCGGAAAAACTCATCCTGCTCTTTTTCGAATCGGTCGGCTGATTTGATGGCGCTTATCCGTTGCCGGCCTAATTCGACTGCCACATCGAAATAAAGGGTGAGGTCTGGCTGAAATTCTCCCTGGACCCATCGTTCCAGATCATCGAGTTTGCGAATGGCTAGGCCCCGGCCTCCACCCTGATAAGCAAAACTCGCATCGGTGAAACGGTCTGAAATTACCCAGTCGCCCCGATCCAGAGCCGGCAGAATGACCTTGTCCAAATGCTCTCGCCGCGCCGCGAACATCAGCAGTGCTTCCGTTTCCGCATGCATCGCCCGGCTGCTGTCAAGCAGGAGTTTACGCAACGCCTCCCCCAGGGAGGTGCCGCCCGGTTCTCGGGTCACGATGACGGTTTTCCCTCTGCCCTGTAAAATGTTCTGCAGCCGCCCGAGGTGGGTGCTCTTGCCCGCGCCGTCTATACCTTCGAGGGTGATGAATTTACCGGGGATCATTCTTGAATTCGTTGCGGGACAAAGTTCTCCTGTGCAACTGCCAAAATTATTTGTGAGTGATTCTGGACCAAAGAAGCCGGCGTGCCGTGGAAACTCTTATTGAATTCCCGCCCGTGCTGCTACCGGGTTCCTTCCTGATGTGTAAGTATAACCATATTGCCCTGCGCGGTGCTTTGAGAAGTGGTCCAATGCATAACTTGCGTGCTCCGACATGACTCGTTCCGGCCTGAGACTGGTCAGTCAGAATTGGTAAGCAGGGCGAAACAGGTATACCATCATGTCCGAAGATCCATTACCGCCGTCCCAAGATGAAAAGAGAAATCTATTTCACGGAAAAGTAAAAAAATTCAGGAGCTCAACCATGGCTGAAAATATTAGAAGCTCATTGGCCCGGTACATCGGTTTAATGACGCTGGTGCCGCTGATATCTGGTGCCTGTTTATCCAGTGCTTTTGCGGAGCAGACGGAACAGGGCGCAGCGGCAAGCAATGTGTCTGAACTATCCTCCCGCCCTATTGGCGAACCGCTGACGGACTTTGAGACTATGGAGCTGCACTACCGGCGCTACAGTAACGCTGCCAATAATATGGCTCAATTGGTCAAACAGTTAAATCAAAAGATTCAGGATGTCTCGCTGGCCGCCAAGACCGTGGCAGCAAAAAACAGCTCCCACAACAAGCGTCTGCTGGAAGACAAATTACGCCAACTGGAAAGTGCTCGTACGTCTTCCAGCAATCAGTATGCGTTATTACAAACGCAGATGCAGAATGAATATCGTAACTATACTGCCATAAGCAATAACCTGAAGGCGAGATATGATACTGCCAACGGTTCGAAGACCACTCAAGAAACAGCCAAAGACATGAAGGCCAAATCTTCTGCAAAAGGCAAAGACTCAAAGGTTAAGGACTCGAAGGCCAAGGATTTGAAGACCAAGGAGCCCAACACCAAAGATCCGGGAATCAAGGAATCGCAGGTCAGGAATTCACAGACGAAAGAGTTGCAAATCAAAGACCTGGGGACAGAAGAAGTTAGGGCGAGGCGTGACGCTGCTAAAGATTCAAATTCAAGCCGAGCTTCCAGCCCAGCGCCAAGCCCAACTTTAAATATAGTACGCTGAGGAAGCTCTGAAACTTGCGAAGCTCTGAAATAAATTCCTTGAGTTTGCCGGCAAAAGGCTCCCCGGAAAATTTATTTAAAGGCCTATTACTACGTTAACGGGAAATGCCCCACACTTCCGCCAGACGTGCGTCGCGGCCGCAGTTGCTGCGATAGTAAGAATAACGGATGGGGTTCTTCACATGGTAGTCCTGATGGTATTCCTCGGCGGGATAAAATTCTGTGGCGGGCAGTATCTCGGTCACAATCGGCTGCGTAAAGCGTCCGGAGGCCGCGAGCGCTGCCTTGGATGCTTCAGCTTGCCGCTTCTGCTCGGCATCGTGATAGAAAATCGCACTGCGGTACTGAGAGCCGCCATCACAGAATTGGCGATCAGGCGTAAGCGGGTCGATGGTTGGCCAGAACGCCGCCAGCAGCTTGGCGAAATTGGTCTTCGCAGGGTCAAAGCGCACCTGTACCGCTTCGACATGACCCGTTTTGCCGGCTGATACCTGTTTATAAGTGGGATTGACTGTCGTGCCGCCGATGTATCCGGAGGTAGTGGATATCACGCCCGGCACCTTGTCGAAATCCGCTTCGGTGCACCAGAAGCAACCCCCGGCAAAGGTGGCGATACCGATAGCGTCCGGAGAGAAAGATAACCCGGCGGAAGCGTTGACGGCTGTGGGCTTGCTGCGCGCATCCGGCTGTCCGCATGCGGCTAATGTAACCATCAACAACGCCAGCAACATCATGCCGCTCAGCGTCCCGTGGCTAGGGGGGTCGGTATGGCGAACCATTTTATAAATAAAATAGATGGTTGGGGACTGCCGTGATCAACTTCTGAGTGCCGGCAGCGCTTTATCCTTTAGCATGAAGCGAAGCGCCACGCCATTATTGCACCAACGTTCGCCGCGAGGAAGTGGTCCATCGTTAAATACATGGCCCTGATGGCCGCCACAGCGCGCACAGTGGTATTCGGTGCGCGGGATAATATGCATGAAATCACGCTTGGTTCCCATATGCCCCGCTATGGGCTGCGTAAAACTGGGCCATCCTGTGCCGCTTTCGTATTTATTTGCGCTATCGAATAGGGGCAGGTAGCACGCGGCGCAGATGAAAGTGCCTGCACGGTCCTCCTTATTAAGCGGGCTACTGCCCGGAGGCTCAGTATCCTCTTCAAACAGTACACGGTAGGCTTCGGGAGAAACCAGGCCATGCCATTCCTCTTGTGGCTTGTTCAGGGGTTTAACCGTGATTGCGCCGGAACTGTTTGCAACAGCCTTGCTGCGGGAGCATGCCGAAATCAAAGGCAACGCGACCAGCGTAGCGAGACTTTGCAGTACGGCACGTCGTTTCATGGAACCCTCCTCGCATCATCAGAGATTTAGACCGTTGGCAGATGGAATGGTTCTTGGTAAGAGAATGACATAGGGGGAAGGTTTTGTCGAGATTCCGTTCTTTTCTCGCGCGGCGCTGAGGTACGTCAGGTCATATGACAGTTCCCTTCGCAGGTTGTGCATTAACAAATTCTTAACAAAAAAATAACATTTTATTAACATGATTTGTGTTAAATGGGAGACAGGTTTATCTATTCCTACGAAAAAAAATTCTCGTAATAATCGTATTGTGGGTCACAAAATTTCCTGCTTCATTCCAGGGCATTCGGGATAGAGAAAACCTGACCACGTAGAGAAGGGAGAACTTGTGCGTGGCATTGAAATTCTTGTAAATCACTTCAGGAGATATATCATGCGACAAATCAGATCTCGTCTACCTTTGGTTACCGCAGGCATAGCATTCTCTCTTCTCTCTATCCTGTCTATCCCGGCTGGGGCAGTTTCGTTCACGCAGACCAATCTTGTGACCGATGATCAGACCGCTAATCCCGCACAAATTACCGATTCCGGCCTCAAGAACGCATGGGGGATGTCGTTTGCTCCAACAGGTCCGTTCTGGGTATCCGAAAATGGTTCCGGAATGTCGTCTTTATACAGAGTCGATCCGGGAACCCAGGCAACTGTCAGGCAAACTCTGTCGGTTGCGATCCCCGGCGCGGGTAATGTAACCGGACAAGTATTCAACAGCACCGCTTCATTCAATGGCGATCGATTTCTGTTCGTGAGCGAAGACGGCACGGTCTCAGGTTGGCGGCCGGCGCTGGGTACGGGAGCTAATACGCCGGCGGAAATTATCGCTCCGGCGTCGGCGGCAAATGTATATAAGGGTGCAGCAATCGGTAACGTCTCAATTGCAGGTAGCGCAAATGATTATCTGTATGCGGCAAACTTCAAAGCCGGCACAATAGATGTCTTCAAGGGAACTCCCGGAGCTCCATCGCTGCCCGGTTCGTTCACTGATCCGAATCTGCCCAGTGGATATGCCCCGTTCAACGTTCAGAATCTAAACGGAGAGCTCTACGTCTCTTACGCGTTGCAGGATGCAGCTAAACAGGATGAGGTTGCAGGCGCGGGACGGGGTTATGTCGACAAATTCGACCTGAATGGAAATTTTGTGGAACGCGTCGCTTCTGCAGGCACCCTGGACGCGCCTTGGGGAATGGCAATTGCGCCATCTTCTTTCGGAGCGATGGCAGGCAATCTGCTGGTGGGAAATTTCGGGGATGGCCACATCACTGTGTATGATTCGAATCATAATTTCGCGTCTTTGGGACAAGTGATGGGTGCAAACAATCTGCCGCTTGCGGTCGATGGATTGTGGGCAATTTCGCCGGGGAACGATGCAGTGGCCGGAAGCAGCCACTTGTTGTACTTCACCGCCGGACCCAACGATGAAGCTCACGGGTTGTTTGGCGTGCTCACCCCTGTGCCGGAGCCGTCGACGTATATGATGATGTTTGCCGGGCTTGGGGTCCTGGTCGTGGCGATCAGGCGCCGTACCCTGCGGACGGAGATGGAAAGATCGTGGGTGGGTACGTATCCAGTATAGTATGTATGCCAGGATCTGACGGGCGGAGCAAACTTATCGCTAAAATGGAGTCTGCAATTGATTTTTTCAAGATCAAGACATTATCACAAGGTGCTTGACTTTATTCTTTATCGGCTTATCATATAAAACTGTTGAATGAGTAGTTCCTCTCCTTTGTAAGTGGAAACTATTAACCCGAAGCCGCCGTTCGTCTTCGGGTTTTTTTATGCCTGTTCAAATATGATTTAAGTCTGATCCGGCCAGCCATCAAGGAGCGGGCTCAATTTATCAGTGCGAAAATCACAACGCTATTGAAGTTTTCGTTATTTGCGATGTCCGAGCACGAGACCCACTATTTCCACCCCAATGCCGAGGGCAAAAAGAAGTGCGCCGATCCAGATATTTTCGGGTGCCAGAAACATCAGTACACCGCCCAGAATGAGCAGTGTGACGGACAGGAATCGTTTGGTGCGAAGGTTTCTGATCATAGTGATAACGTGACTTCACAATTTGACTATAAGCCCAAGGCATCGGCTCGATCAATTTTTCGCCGCGCTCAATATGTATTAACCATAGTTGACGGGCATGAGATGTCAAGGACAATTTGAGCCAGCCCGCTCATCTGCTCCACGCCGCTAAAATAAGAATCTACTCCTGCACGATCCTCCGATGAGAAAACCCTCAACCATCCCTGCCCTGAATGCCGCGTGGCGTCTGGCAAACCTGCCAAAACCCCGTTATCCGGAAGACTTGCCCGTGGTCGGGCGGCGTAACGATATCATGCGCGCTATCCTGGAAAATCAGGTGGTGATCGTGTGTGGCGAGACCGGCTCGGGCAAGACGACACAATTGCCAAAAATCTGCCTCGAGCTCGGGCGCGGGGTAGCGGGGATGATCGGGCATACGCAGCCGCGGCGAATCGCGGCGCGCACGGTGGCGGCGCGCATTGCTTCCGAGCTCAATAGTCCATTGGGCCACGCGGTGGGTTACAAGGTGCGTTTTTCCGACAAGATAAGCTCGGGGACTTATATCAAGCTCATGACCGACGGCATTCTGCTGGCGGAGACCCAGGGCGACCCTACCCTGCTCGCCTACGACACGATCATTATCGATGAGGCGCACGAACGCAGCCTCAATATCGATTTTCTGCTCGGCTATCTCAAGCAATTGCTGCCCAGGCGGCCGGAGCTGAAGCTAATCGTCACTTCCGCTACGATCAACGCGCAGCGCTTTTCGGCTCATTTCAACGATGCGCCAGTGGTTGAAGTGTCGGGTCGAATGTATCCAGTGGAGGTGCGTTACCACCCTGTCGGCCCGGATCAAAATAAAGCGGAAGATGAAGACAAGGGACAAGGCGATCTCGATCAGGCAATTCTCGATGCGGTGGATGAAACGACCCGTTCCGGTATGGGTGATGTGCTGGTGTTTCTCCCAGGCGAGCGCGAAATCCGGGAGACCGCCGAGGCATTGCGCAAGCATGCGTTCAATAGGCTCGGCCCCAATCATGGTGCAGGCGCGGGGGCGGAGATTCTGCCGCTATTTGCGCGTCTGTCCTATGCGGAACAGGAGCGCGTATTCAAGCCCGGCTCCAATGTGAGGCGCATCGTGCTGGCCACCAATGTGGCGGAGACGTCGCTTACGGTGCCCGGCATCCGCTATGTGATCGACACGGGGCTGGCGCGCCTCAACCGTTACAGTTACCGCAACAAGGTGGAGCAGTTGCAGGTAGAAAAGATTTCCCGCGCTTCCGCCAATCAGCGGGCGGGGCGCTGCGGGCGGGTGATGAGCGGAGTCTGTATCCGGCTCTATACGGAAGCGGATTATCTGGCCCGCCCAGAGTTTACCGAGCCGGAAATTCTGCGCTCATCGCTGGCGGCTGTCATCTTGCGCATGAAATCTCTCAAGATCGGCGAGGTGGAGAACTTTCCATTCCTGGAACCCCCTCTTTCGCGCATGATCGCGGACGGTTACCAACTGCTGGCGGAACTCGGCGCAGTGGATGACAGCAACGTGCTGACTGGCATCGGCTGGCGGCTGGCGAAGTTTCCAATCGATCCGAGGATTGCCCGCATGATATTGGCTGCCAAGGAAGAGAACTGCCTGAGCGAAGTGCTCATCATTGCTTCCGCCTTGAGCGTGCAAGACCCGCGCGACCGGCCATTCGAGCGGCGCGAAACAGCGGATCGCGCGCATCAGCGCTTTCAGGACGAACGCTCCGACTTTCTAGGCTATCTGAAACTGTGGGATTTCTTCGACGAATTGTTGAAGCATAAAAAATCCAACCGCAAGCTGATGACACATTGCCAGGAAAATTTTTTATCCCATCGCAGAATGCGCGAATGGCGTGAAATCCACGGCCAGTTGCACACGTTGGTGATGGAGATAGGGCTGAGACCCAACGAGATTCCCGCCGGTTACGATGAAATTCATCGCGCACTCCTGGCTGGATTACTGGGCAACATCGGGTTCAAGACTGAGGAGGATGGCGAGTATCTGGGTGCGCGTGGAATCAAGTTTTCCATTTTCCCCGGCT
Organism: Nitrosospira sp.; assembly: GCA_040006595.1. Taxonomy (GTDB): domain Bacteria; phylum Pseudomonadota; class Gammaproteobacteria; order Burkholderiales; family Nitrosomonadaceae; genus Nitrosospira. The sequence continues at coordinate 3,153 of JBDTWQ010000022.1, read as the reverse complement.
CCGTGTTGAAGAAGGCCAAACCGAAATGGGTGGTGGCCGCGGAGTTGACCGAAACCACGAAGCTCTATGGACGCTGCGTGGCCAAGATTGATCCGCTCTGGGTGGAAAAAATCGCGGGCAGGCTATGTAAAAAACACTACTTCGATCCGCATTGGGAGAAACAGACGGCACAGGTAGCAGCCTTTGAACGCGTGACTTTGTACGGCCTTACGGTGATGCCGAAGCGGCGTGTTCATTACGGCACGATCAATCCTAAAGAAGCACGTGAAATTTTTATCCGTTCGGCGCTGGCGGCGGGTGAGTATGTCACCAAAGCGCCGTTCTTCGAGCATAACTGCAAGCTCATCGCCACAGTGGAGGCGCTGGAACACAAGGCGCGCCGCCAGGATGTGCTGGTGGATGAAGGAGAAATTTTCGCTTTTTACGATGCTGTTATCCCGGATGACATCTGCAACGGCGCGGGATTCGAGAAATGGCGCAGGCAGGCGGAGCGGGATAACGCGCGCCTGCTTTATCTTACCCAGGAATACCTGATGCGCCACGAGGCCAACAGGATCACCGGGGAACAGTATCCTGACAGCATGGTTGTGGATGGTATCGAGCTACCGGATGGGATTGCGTTGCCGCTTGCCTATCGATTCGATCCGGGACATGTGCTGGACGGCGTTACGGTAACCGTGCCGTTGCCGCTGCTCAACAAGCTGGATACTGCGCGATTCGACGGGCTGGTTCCTGGATTGATCCGCGAGAAGATTACCTGGTATCTGAAGGCCCTTCCCAAGCAGATACGCCGCCACGTGGTGCCGATACCGGAGTTTGTGACGCAATTCCTTGAGAGCCAGGAGTCAAGCGTTTCAGCACCACGCACACCCCTGCCCATTTCCCTGACCGAAATTTTATCCCGGTTTATTCAGGCCAAAACCAGGATTGCCGTTCCACCGGATGCGTGGCAAGACGAAAAACCGCCACCACACCTGCTAATGAATTACAAAATAGTCGACGATGCGGGGCAGGAATTGGCGATAAGCCGCGACCTTTCGCAGCTTAAGGCAAAGCTTGGCCAGGCAGCGCAGTTGACGTTCTCGCAGGTGGATTCGGGCGAACGCCTTCCCATTGAACGTGACGATGTGAAACGCTGGGATTTTGGCGATCTGCCCGAAGAAATCGCTTTTACCCGCGCAGGCCGGAAACTCACCGGCTACCCGGCGCTAGCGGAGCATGAGGGGAAAGTAGCCATCCATTTATTCGATACGCGCGAGGCGGCGCAAGCCAGTATGCGCGGCGGGGTGCGGCAGCTGCTTCGGTTTGAACTTAAAGAGCAATTGAAGCAACTGGAAAGGAATCTGCCGGGACTGAGCCAGTCTGCCTTGCAATTGCAAACCCTCATCAATCCCGGCATCCTCAAGGAAGACATGCTGAACGCTATCATGGACCGAGCTTTTATCGGCGACGATACGCTGCCGCGTTGCGAAAAAGACTTCATCGCGCAGCGGCAGCGAGCAAGGGTGCGCTTACCCGCTGTTACCGAAGCTATTGCGCGGATAGTGCAAAACATCGCCAATGAGTGTCAGCCGTTGCTGATGAAATTGTCCATGGCTGGCGAGGGAGCCGCAAAATTGAAAAGCGTGCTCGTCGAGCAACTGCGCATGCAACTGGATAAGCTGGTTTATCCGGGATTTTTGGGCGCCACGCCGTGGGAAAAGCTGCAGCATCTGCCCCGCTATGTAAAAGGCATGGTTCTGCGCCTGGACAAATACCCCGCCAATTCGGAGCGCGATAGCCGCCACGGGGCTGCTATTGCCGGATTATGGAATCAATATGAACAACATCTGGAGCGGCATCGCAAGGCCGGAATCAGCGACACTGATCTCGCCGACTTCCGTTGGCAGATCGAAGAACTGCGCATCTCACTGTTTGCCCAGGAACTGAAAACACCTTACCCTGTGTCCGTCAAACGGCTGCAGAAATTGTGGGACGAAGTAAGGGCGCACATAAGAACATAAGTTGGTTTAAACCCGGATAATCCATCAGGTGGCACTCCGAGCCTACCCGAGTGCTGGCGTCCTGATGGACTGTCCGGGTTAAAGAAGCCCTTTGAGCCTTTCCAGCACATCCGGCAAATACCGCTCTATGCGGTAGTTTGCCACCAATCGGCATTCGCTATCGGTGCCGACTTCCACCACATCCGAGTCGGCATTGGCGGTTTCGACGCAAAGCAGGCGCTCGTAATCGTCATCCTTCAAGTCACCCATTTCCGCTGAAATTTTTGCCCATGGATTCCATACTATGGCAGTTTTGCTGCCCTTGGATGCGATTCGAATCCGGCGGTGAAGCGCGATATCATCGATTACCAGCTCATTCGGTACGTCTTGATAGATACGATCGACTTCCGCATTGATTGTTATTGCGCCCTTCTGAAGCTTACGTGTGCCGCTATCGACCTTATCGATATAGTGAGCGTCCTCCAGGCCCAATACAACTACCTGACCTATATGCCCTATTTTGAAATAGGTATGAAATGCCTGGGTTATGGAAAATCCTTCTTTTCCCGTATTGCGGGTGATCAATTCCAGATTCAGGGAATCTCCGATCGTAATTTCCAGTGTAAGAACGAATGAATGCGGCCAGATAGTCTGTGTTTCTGGCGTATCGGTGAGTCCTAGCGTGATCTTGGTGTCGCCGCCCGTCTTTACTTCTGTCCGTATAACGTTCCAGAAGCGATTACGTACAAAACCATGGGCAGGGCGGCCCAATCGCTCAGGGTCTGGGCCGAACCATGGCCAGCAAATCGGGGCGCCTCCCTTGATGGCCTTACCGGGATGGTAATACGCCGCCTCACTGAGGAACATGAGGTTGTGCGGCTCGTTGGCGGGCTGAAAAGATAACACCTGTCCCGCATAGACCGAGATTATGGCACCGGCCTTTCCATTATCGATTTTGATAAAGGGAAATCCGCCCGCGCCTTCGATGAATTTAAGCTGGTCATTTCCATGATCGGTATTCAGTTGTTCGATATTCATTGCCTTGTTCTCTAAATCAAAATTTGCGAGGGCCCTGTTTTGCATATTGACCATTTATATCAGTTCAGTACAATTTATTTCCTAGAAATAACATTATGATAGATTCCAATATCCTGATCAGCAAAGGTTTTAT